>CAMJAP010000134.1 GCA_946403625.1 uncultured Lachnospiraceae bacterium | reverse complement strand
TGAGCAGTGCGATGTAACCGGCCTTTTTCTCTGCATCCGGCTCTGCAAGGATCTTGGTGCCATGATAAAACGAATTGAAATCATTTGCAAGCTGGTACAGATATGCGCATACCTTGTGCGGTGCACGTTCTGCACAGGCATCCTCCACCATCTGCGGGAATGCGGTTACGGAACGCAGCAGATCCTTCTGTGCACCGTCGGCCGGTGTCAACAGACGGCTGGCCTCGGCCCCGCCGGCTTCCTTATTCTTGCGCAGGATGGATTTGATACGTGCCATCGTATAGAGCAGATACGGTCCGGTATTGCCCTCGGATGCCGTAAATCTCTCCACATCAAAGATATAATCCTTGGAGGCCTGGTTGGACAGGTCACCGTATTTCAATGCAGCCAGCGCCGTGATCTTTGCGGTCTGTCTTGCTTCCTCCTCCGACATCGGATCATCCGCGTTTTCGGTCTCACGGATCTTTGCATACATATTCTCTTCGATCTCGGCGATCAGTGCCTGCAGACGCAGCACACCGCCGTCTCTGGTCTTAAACGGCTTTCCGCCCGGTCCGTTCATGGTACCGAATCCGATGAACTCCAGCCCGGTCTCTTCCCGTACCAGCCCGCACTTTCTTGCGCAGCGGAATACCTGTTCAAAATGCAGTTCCTGACGCTTGTCTACTACGTACAGGACTTTATCCGGATGCAGCTCACGCTCACGCCACAAAAGCGTCGCCAGGTCCGTGGTATCATAGTTTGCCGCACCGTCGCTCTTTAAGACCATACAGGGCGGTATCTCTTTCTTATCCGTTTCTTCCTTAACATCTACCACCAAAGCCCCGTTGGAGATATAAGCCAGGCCTTTCGCCTTCATATCCTCCACCATCTCCGGGATCATATCATTGACATCACTCTCGCCCATCCACAGGTCAAACTCGCAATCCATCTTACGATAGTTCTCTTTCAGATCCGGCAGGGACACTTCCATAATGTGTTTCCAGATCTGACGATAGCCGCGGCGTCCCTGCTGCATCTCGCGGGTTGCCTTCAATGCACGTGCGTGGTACTCTTTTGCACTCTCGGTCAGTTCCCCGTTCGCATCCTTTTCCTTGCTCTTTGCGCTGGCGCAGGGATAGATCTCTTCCAATTCGCTCAAAGTAAACGGAGACTCTGCCGGATATTCTCCGGTAAAGGAATCGTCAAAATACGGCAGCTCCGGCTTACGCTCCTGCAGTTCCGTAATGATCAGGCCCATCTGTGTGCCCCAGTCGCCCAGATGCACATCACCGATCACCTCATGGCCTGCATAACGAGCAATGCGCTTGATGCTCTCACCGATGATCGCCGGACGCAGATGTCCTACATGCAACGGCTTTGCCACATTCGGCCCGCCATAGTCGATCACGATCTTATCAACGGTTTTCGGTACTTCCACACCGTATTTTTCTGCACCGAACATATCGCTGACATAATCTGCCAGATAAGCGCCGTCCAGTTTCAGATTTAAAAATCCCGGCATTACTGCCTCGACGGATGCAAATGCTTTGGATGCCTTCAGATATTCCGCCACTTCATTGGCGATATCGATCGGCTTCTTCCCGTATTTCTTGGCTCCGGCCATAGCGCCGTTGCACTGATATTCACACAGATCCGGACGGTTGCTCACACCTACGCGTCCCAGTTCCGCATCGTATCCTGCCTTTTCAAACGCGTCTTTGACTTCCTCCGAGATCAGTTCCAAAAACTTTTTCATGTAATACTTCTCCTAACTGTTTTCTTCTGCTCTTTTTCGTTTTTGCTCTTCGCGCTCCGCCTTACTGAACGCACATCCGCAATAATCCTGCCGGTACAGGTCGTATTTTTCCGACAGTTCGATCGATCGCTGGTATCCGCCCTTTTTCTTAAAGTCCGACGGAAGAAATGCGATGCCGTAGCGTTCGCCCATCTCCTGTCCGATCGTGTTTAGTAACGGTGCGTTCTTTAACGGCGAGATGGTTAAGGATGTGGTGAAATAATCAAATCCGTTCTCCACCGCATATTGCGCTGCTTCTTCCAATCGCAGTCGGAAGCATTTCTCACAGCGTTCGCCGCCTTCCGGACATTTTTCCAATCCTTTGGCCGCTTCGAGAAAGCGCTGCGGATCGTACTTTCCTTCCACAAAGGATGCCGTCCGGCCAATGTCCCTTCCCAGTTCCTCGATCAGTCTGTGCTGTTCGGTGGCTCGATGACGGTATTCCGCTTCCTCCGTGATGTTCGGATTGTAGTAAAATACCGTGATATCGAAATGAGAAAGTAAATATTCCAGGCAATAACTGGAACATGGCGCACAGCAGGTATGGAGTAATAATCTCGGGCATTTGCCGGATTCTTTCTCCAGGATCTGTTCTAACTGTTTTTGATAGTTTTGCTTTGGTGCATCGTTTGCCATTGTTTCAGATATCGTTTCGGTAAGCATGCCCCTCATCCGGCGCTTCGCGCCACCTTCCCCCGGAGGGGGGAAGGCAAGGGTATCAACGTGGATGCCCACTATCATATCATAAAATCTTCGTAATATCCACTAATTCTAATGCGTCTTCGTTTTCCTTGGCTTCCAGGCTGGAGAGCAGCGCATTGGCGGTATCCAGACTGGTCAAGCAGTTGACGCCGGTTTCGATGGCGGTACGGCGGATCAGGAAGCCGTCACGGGACTTGTCACGCCCCTGGGTCGGGGTATCGATCACCAGGTCGATCCGGTGTCCGAGCAGCAGGTCCATAACCGTCGGGGATTCCTGATGGATCTTGTTGACCTTACGTGCCTTCACGCCGGAATCGTTCAGTGCTGCTGCCGTGGAGCGCGTTGCATAGATGGTATATCCCAGTTTTGCAAAACGGCGTCCGATGGAGATGGCCTCACCCTTATCGGCATCCTTTACGGTGATGATGATCTGCTTGTGCTTCGGCAGGTCAAATCCCGCTCCGATAAATGCCTTATACAATGCTTCGTCAAAGGTCTTGCCGATACCCAGGCACTCACCTGTGGATTTCATTTCCGGTCCCAGGCTGATCTCGGCGCCGCGGATCTTCTCAAAGGAGAATACCGGCATCTTGATCGCTACATAACCTGCGTTCGGCTGCAGTCCCGGTTCATAGCCCAGTTCCCGGATCTTCTTGCCCAGGATCACCTGTGTTGCCAGATCCACAATGGGGATACCCGTTACCTTACTGATATACGGAACGGTACGGGATGATCTCGGGTTTACCTCGATGACATAAACATCTTCGCCGATCGCGATAAACTGAATGTTGATCAGGCCCTTGACATGCAGTGCCTTTGCCAGTCGGCGGGAATACTCCGCAATACGTTCTTTTACGGTATCCGCGATGGTATGTGCCGGATATACGGAGATGGAGTCACCGGAATGTACACCGGTACGCTCTACGTGCTCCATAATGCCCGGGATCAGGATGTCTTCGCCGTCGCATACTGCATCGACTTCCAGTTCCTTACCCATTAAGTATTTATCCACCAGTACCGGATGTTCCTGGGTATAGCGGTTGATGACTGCCATAAATTCTTCCACTTCCGCATCGGAAAGGGCGATCTGCATACCCTGGCCGCCAAGTACGTAGGAAGGACGCACCAGTACCGGATAGCCCAGACGGTTTGCTACCGCCTTTGCTTCTTCTGCGGTAAATACGGTACCGCCGGCAGCACGGGGGATCTCGGTCTCTTCCAGGATACGGTCGAAGAGTTCACGGTCTTCCGCCGCATCTACGTCTTCTGCCTTGGTGCCCAGGATCTCCACACCCATCTTCATCAGTGCTTCGGTCAGTTTGATCGCGGTCTGTCCGCCGAACTGTACCACTGCGCCGTCGGGCTTTTCAATATTTACGATATTCTCGACATCTTCCGGAGTAAGCGGCTCAAAGTACAGCTTATCCGCAATGTCAAAGTCGGTGGATACCGTCTCCGGGTTGTTATTTACGATGATCGTCTCATACCCTGCTCTTGCAAATGCCCAGGTTGCGTGTACGGAGCAGTAGTCAAATTCCACACCCTGTCCGATACGGATGGGGCCGGAACCGAGTACCATAACCTTCTTGCGGCCGTTGGACTCCGGCAGGGATTCGTTCTCGCCGTCAAAGATCGAGTAGTAATACGGGGTCTCTGCGGCAAACTCTGCAGCACATGTATCAACGGTCTTAAATGCCGCCTGAATGTGATACTGCTGCCGTAATGCCTTGATCTCGCTCTCTGCTTTACCGGAAAGTCTTGCGATCACATTATCCGGGAATTCCAGTCTCTTTGCTTCGCGGAGCAGTTCTTCACTCAGCTCTTCGCTCTCCAGTCTGGCTTCCATCTCGGTTAAGATCGCGATCTTGTCGATAAACCAGTTGTCCACCATAGTGATCCGATGGATATCTTCGTAGGAGAGGCCCTTACGAACCGCCTCGGCGATCACAAAGATACGCATATCATCGACCTTGGTCAGACGCTCCAGCAACTCCTCTTTGCTCAGTGCCGTAAAGTCATAGCTGCGCAGGCAGTCCACGTGCTGCTCCAGGGAACGCAGTGCCTTCATCAGGCCGCCTTCAAAATTCGAGCAGATACTCATGACTTCACCGGTGGCCTTCATCTGTGTGGTCAGCGTACGCTTTGCGGTTAAGAACTTATCAAACGGAAGTCGCGGCATCTTTACCACGCAGTAATCCAGTGCCGGCTCAAAGCTTGCATAAGTCTTGCCGGTCACGGCATTCTTGATCTCATCCAGGGTATAGCCCAGTGCGATCTTGGCCGATACCTTTGCGATGGGATAACCGGTCGCTTTGGATGCCAGTGCCGAAGAACGGCTCACACGAGGGTTTACCTCAATAACGCAATATTCAAAGCTGGTCGGATGCAGTGCAAACTGTACGTTACATCCGCCCGTGATGCCCAGGGCACTGATGATATTGAGTGCCGAGGAACGCAGCATCTGATATTCTTTATCCGACAGGGTCTGGGACGGTGCCACAACGATGGAGTCACCGGTATGTACACCGACCGGATCGATGTTTTCCATATTGCAGACCGTGATCACGTTACCTGCGCTGTCGCGCATTACTTCGTACTCGATCTCTTTCCAGCCGGCGATGCAGCGCTCCACCAATACCTGACCCACGCGGGATAAGCGCAGACCGTTCTCCAGGATCTCTTCCAGTTCGATCTGATTGTGTGCGATACCGCCGCCGCTGCCGCCCAGAGTATAGGCCGGACGCAGTACTACCGGATAGCCGATCGTCTTGGTAAATGCCACACCATCTTCCACGGTCTCTACCACCTTGGAAGGTGCGCACGGCTCGCCGATGGCTTCCATCGTATCCTTAAATGCCTGACGGTCCTCTGCCTTACGGATCGTCTCTGCAGTGGTTCCCAACAGTTTTACATTATGCTCTTTTAAGAAACCGCTCTCCTCCAGCTCCATACCGAGGTTCAGACCGGCCTGACCGCCCATGTTCGGCAGGATGCTGTCCGGCTTTTCCTTTAGGATCAGTTTCTTGAGCACTTCGATCGTCAACGGCTCGATATAGACGTGATCCGCGATATCGCCGTCCGTCATGATCGTTGCCGGGTTGGAGTTGATCAGCACGACCTCCACGCCTTCTTCTTTCAAAGAACGGCAAGCCTGGGTTCCCGCATAGTCAAACTCTGCCGCCTGTCCGATTACGATCGGTCCCGATCCGATCACCAGTACTTTTTTTACATCAGGATTCTTAGGCATTTTCTTAACTCCCTCTACTCTAGAATACACAATGAACGGGCAGGATCCTGTTACGGATCCGGCCCGATTTATAACATCTCTATGAAACGGTCAAACAGATAACCGGAGTCCTGCGGTCCCGGACATGCTTCCGGATGGAACTGCACGGTAAAGACTTTTTTCCCGGTATAATTGAGTCCTTCGTTGGTACCGTCATTGACATTGATAAATGCCGGTGTTGCCACCTTCGGGTCCAGACTGTCCATATCTACCACATATCCATGGTTCTGCGAAGAAATATACACCCGTCCGTCGGCCAGATCCTTTACCGGATGGTTTCCGCCGCGGTGTCCGTATTTCAACTTATAGGTATTGGCGCCGGTTGCCAGTGCCATCAACTGGTGACCAAGACAGATTGCAAAAATAGGCACATCGCTCTCATAGAGCTTGCGTACCTCATCAATGATCGTTCCGCAGTCCTTGGGATCCCCGGGGCCGTTGGACAGCATGATACCGTCCGGATTGCTCTTTAAGATCTCTTCTGCACTGGTGGTCGCCGGATATACCGTCACATCACAGCCGCGCTGTGCCAGAGAACGTACGATGTTGACCTTCAGTCCCAGATCCAGCATTGCGATCTTCTTGCCGGTACCGTTCAGTTTCTTGACCATACTCGGACGCATCTCTTTTTCGCCCGTATATACGGAACTACCCGAGATCGGTCCGTTCTCTTCTAAGGTCTTGGAACCGTTTACTGTATATTTTTCCTTACAAGTAACCTTCTTTACCACTTCGCCGGTGCGATATGCACTCAGCCGTGCCTTCACTTCCGCCATATCATAATCGGCATTGGTCGTGATCAGGCCGTTCATGGTACCGCTGTCCCGCAGCAGTCTGGTCAGTGCTCTGGTATCGATCCCCGAAATCCCCGGGATCTCATATTTCTCCAGGAAATCCTGAATCGACATATCCGTACGGAAATTGGAAGGCATCCGTGAAAGTTCACGCACGATCAATCCGTCAAGCCAAGGGCGTACAGACTCCATGTCCTCTGTGACAACTCCGTAATTGCCAATCAAAGGATATGTCATGCACACTGCCTGTCCCGCATAGGACGGGTCTGTTAAAACTTCCGGGTATCCTGCCATAGAAGTATTAAATACGATCTCGCTGACGACCTCTTTGTCCGCTCCGATATGTGTGCCGGAAAATACCGTACCGTCTTCCAGTATCAAAAATGCTTTCATCCGCGCCTCCACATTTAGATATGAAATTTTGATCTGTGTTATTCTAGCACAAGATATAGACCATGGCAAGAAAAATCTGTTTTGGATTGAATTCACAGATTTTTCACACGAAAAAAGCCACCGTTCACGCAATTTTCTTGCAATAGAATGCACTATCGATTAAAATAAAACACGATAATTCTTTTGGAAGGAAGCAGGTAAAATGAATCAGGTACCGAACGAACTCTTAAACGAGATCCGAAAAGTAATCCACGGAAAAGACGAAGTGATCAAATTGACGCTATGCGCGATCTTCGCCGGCGGACATGTATTATTGGAAGATATCCCCGGTGTGGGAAAGACCACCCTCGCCGTATCCATCTCCAAGGCG
>CAMJAP010000133.1 GCA_946403625.1 uncultured Lachnospiraceae bacterium | reverse complement strand
GAACCGTCCCCTTGTCTGAATCGCTCACAAAGAAACACCATAAACAGAAAGGAAAGAACTATGAAAAAGAAGATCGTAGGATTCGTACTTGCGGCATTCGTAAGCGGGATGCTGGGAGGATGTAAGGGAGCTGCGGATCCGGCGGGCGGTACCCCGTCCGTAGCGGCGACCGAAGCAGAGCAACCGACCACGGAGGCCGTAACAAACGACGGACCGCCGACAGGCAATGTAACCACCAATCAGGAGGCAGATGTGACACCGACGGAAACAACGGTAGCAGAAGAAACCCCGACACCGACAGAGGAGGCACCGGCAGAAACGACGGCAGCACCGGAAGGGATCGTGGAGGTACCGCTGCCGGCAGCAGTATCCATCCCGGATAACGATGCGATGGCATTTGTACACGATATGAAGGCGGGCTGGAACCTGGGCAATACCTTCGATGCGACCAACTGCACCTGGCTTTCCGATCCGATGGAATACGAATCGGCTTGGTGCGGTGCAAAGACGACACAGGCGTTGATCAAAGAGATCCATAACGCCGGATTCAATACCATCCGTATCCCGGTGTCATGGCATAACCATGTGGACGGAAGCTACAACATCGACAGCAAGTGGATGGACCGTGTGCAGGAAGTGGTGGACTGGGCCTACGATGACGGAATGTATGTGATCATCAACATTCATCACGATAACGAGGATGCTTTCGAGTATCCTTCCTACGATAAGATGGATCAGTCCAAGAAATACGTGACAAAGATCTGGGAGCAGATCGCAGATCGTTTCGCCGATTATGACGAGCATCTGATCTATGAGTCCATGAACGAGCCCAGACAGGTGGGAACCGATCACGAATGGTGGATCAATGACAAGAATTCCGCAACCGCCAAAGAATGCTTTGACTGTGTCAACCAGCTGAACCAGGCGATCGTGGATACGATCCGCGCAAACGGCAAGGGCTACAACGGTTCCAGATACATTATGGTTCCGGGCTACTGTGCAAATCCGGAGTTTGAGCTGATCGACGATTTCGTATTGCCGGATGACAGCAAGGCAACGGCAGAAAACCGCATCATCGTTTCGGTTCACGCCTATACTCCGTATTCGTTTGCACTGGATATGTCCGGTACTTCGGAATTTGACATCGCTGCCAGAAAAGGCACCGGCGACATCAACAGTTTTATGAAGCGCCTGTACGAGAAATTTGTTGTAAAGGGTATCCCGGTAGTCATCGGCGAGTACGGTGCACTGGAAAAGAGCGGTAACGACGATGCCAGAAAGCAGTTCGCAGCATACTACGTAGCAATGGCAAGACATTACGGCCTCACCACAGTATGGTGGGACAACAATGCACACAACGCATCCGGCGAATGCTTCCAGCTGATCAACCGGTCTTCCCTGACATGGACCTACCCGGAGATCCGAGATCAGATTATCTATTACTGTGAATAACGAATAATCTCTTGTCATTTACGATTGTGGTGCACCTTGCCTTCCCCCTGCTTGCGGGGGGAAGGTGGCGCGAAGCGCCGGATGAGGGGTATCCCCACTTGTCAAAAAATGATAACATTCCATGTCTTAATATAATTATCATCTATGCCCTGCCTGTGATAAATTGATAAAGCATCATTTGGCAGGGCTTTTATTTATAGAAATCATACTGCAATTCCTATAAAGAAAATCCCATCGGTAGATTAGACACAAAATATGAGGACTTATCATCATGAAAAATGAAGAAAACAATCGTCCGAAAAATCACATTGCCTGGCTTTGGGAAAATATGAAAGGCGCGCGCGTCTTTTATTGTTTTGCCATGTTCGGTACAGTGCTCTATAACGTTATGCAGCTGACGGTGCCGTATTTCTCGGGGCAGATCGTGGATACGTTCCTGAGCGGTGAAGATGCAGCGACCAACATTGCGACCAAACAGGACCTGTTCTATCATATGCTGGCGATGATGGTGGGCTTTACTCTGGCGCGTACTTTGCTGGTGTATCTGGACTGTATGGCGTATGAGCATGTGTCCCAGCGTACCCTTTATAAAGTGCGTAACGTACTGTACGACAAGATCCAGCGGCAGGATATGACTTTTTACAGCACCTATCGTACCGGTGATCTGATGACCCGCGTGACCGGTGACCTGGATGCGCTGCGTCATATGATCGCGTGGATCGTGCGTGCGATCATCGAAGCTTTTTCCTTGTTTACGGCAACGGCGGTCATGTTCTTCCTCATCAGCTGGAAGATGGCATTGTCCCTGCTGGCAGTGGCGCCCTTTGTGTTTATCGTGATCTATTTCTTCCGCAAACGCGTAGCACCGATGCATGCAAAACTGCGTGAAAAGTTTGCGCAGATGAATACGATCGCGCAGGAAAACATCGCAGGTAACCGTGTGGTAAAAGCGTTCGTCCGCGAAGATTACGAAGAAGAAAAATTTGATAAGGCCAATGAGGAATACCGTGACACCAATGTGGAAACGGCAATGATGTGGGTACGTACCCAGCCGATCGTGGAGATCTTTGTCGATCTGCTTCCGGTGGTAATGCTGGCAGTCGGCGGTCTTTTCCTGATCCGCGGCGAAATGTCGATGGGCGATTACGTGACCATCTCCGGTCTGATCTGGGCCATCGCCAACCCGATGCGTATGATGGGAAATATTATGAATGAATTCCAGCGTTTCAAGGCAGCGGGCGATAAGGTTATGGAGATCTATTATTCCGAGCCGAAGATCCGCGATAACCCGGGCTGTATTGAAAAGGAAGGCCATTTCGACGGCAAGATCGAATTCCGCAATGTGTCCTTCCGGTATGAAGACAGCGATATGCCGGTATTGAACGACATCTCCTTTACGATCGAACCGCAGCAGACGGTGGCGATCATGGGCGAGACCGGCTGCGGCAAGACCACACTGATCAATCTGATCCCGCGTTTCCACGAGGTAAGCAGCGGCGAGATCCTGATCGATGGCGTACCGGTGCAGGATTATTCGCTGCACAGCCTGCGGAAAAACATCGGTCTGGCCAACCAGGATGTGCTGCTTTATTCCGATACCATCGAAGGAAACATCGCGTATGGTGATGTGCATCTGTCCTTCAAAGAAGTAACGAAGAGCGCAAAACTTTCGGCAGCAGCATCGTTCATCAGCCGTATGCCGGACGGTTACGATACCATCGTCGGAGAACGCGGCGTGGGTCTTTCCGGTGGTCAGAAACAGCGCATCTCTCTGGCAAGAGCCTTGGCGGTAAAGCCGTCCATCCTGATTTTGGACGATACGACTTCCGCAGTGGATATGGAAACGGAAAAAGAGATCCAGGATTCCTTGCGACATCTGGATTTCCCGGCAACCAAGCTGATCATCGCACAGCGTATCTCGACAGCCAAGACGGCGGACAAGATCATGATGATGCGCGACGGACATATCGTGGAAAGCGGTACCCACGAGGAACTGGTCGCCCTGGGCGGATATTACAACGAGCTGGTGAAGCTCCAGGAAGGAGGTATCTGAGATGGCAAGAAATACATTTAAAGAAGACGAAAATCTCGAAGAACCATTTAACGTCAAACATCTGCTCAGAGCTTCCGGGTATATCAAGGTATATGCCAAACCGATGATCATCGCACTGATCCTGAGCGGACTGGGCGGCGCCTTCGGATATCTGGCGCCGATGATCATTCAGCGGGCACTGGATGTGGCGATTCCGGCGGGCGATACAAAGCATCTGTTTACTTTGGTCGGGATCCTGGTCTTTGTGTACGGTCTGAGTGTGATCTTTAACCGGATCCGCAGCGGTCTGATGGTAAAAGCCAGTCAGAGCATCATCTACGACATCCGCAAAGATATTTTTGCGCATTTGCAGAAACTGCCGTTCCAGTATTATGACGATCGCCCGCATGGCAAGATCCTGATCCGTGTGGTAAACTACGTAAACTCGGTATCGGATATGCTTTCCAACGGTCTGATCAATATCGTTTTGGAATGCTTTAACCTAATCTTTATCATTGCGTTTATGTTCATCGTGGATGTGCAGCTGGCGTTGGTGGTAATGTGCGGTGTGCCGGTGCTGGCGGTGTTTATGTTCTGGATCAAGAACAAGCAGAGAAAGGCATGGCAGGCGGTATCCAACAAGAGTTCCAACTTAAATGCATACCTGCAGGAAAATATCACCGGTGCGCGCATCACGCAGATCTTTGCCAGAGAAGATGAAAATGCAAAGACCTTTGCCGGACTTTCTCAGGATTGCCGTAAAACATGGATGACGGCGGTGCGTTATACCAACCTGGTATGGCCGGGCATCGATACGATCTCGGTATTTGTTCGTGCATCGATCTATCTGTTCGGTATCCTGTTGTTCGGAGCCGGGCAGAAGAGTCTGGGAACCGTGGTGGCGATCTCCAGTTATGCGTCCTTCTTCTGGCAGCCGATCATGAACCTGGGCAATATTTTTAACAACTTCATCAACAACGTGGCTTATCTGGAGCGTATCTTTGAAACCATCGATGAGCCGGTGGGCATTGAGGATAAAGAAGGTGCCGAGGATATCGGGGATGTAAAGGGTAAGGTGGAATTTGATCATGTGACCTTCTCTTATGATGGCGAAGACGATGTGTTGCACGATGTCTCCTTTACGGTAGAGCCGGGCCAGAGCATCGCTTTGGTGGGACCGACCGGTGCCGGAAAGAGTACCATTGTCAATCTGCTGTCGCGTTTCTACGATGTGCAGAAGGGCGCCATCAAGATCGACGGCAAGGATATTTCCAAAGTAACACTCGGGTCGCTGCGTTCCCATATGGGTATTATGATGCAGGATTCCGTGATCTTTTCGGGAACGATAGAAGACAATATCCGCTACGGTAAGCTGGATGCGACATCACCGGAAGTGCGAGAAGCAGGCAAGACGGTATGCGCCGATTCCTTTATCCGCCGTATGCCGGAAGGGTATCGCACGGTGGTAAAAGAACACGGCTCCTCCCTCAGCCAGGGCCAGAAGCAGCTCATCAGTTTTGCGCGTACACTGCTTTCGGATCCCTCCATTCTGATTTTGGATGAGGCAACCTCCAGTATCGATGTGCAGACGGAACGCGCATTGCAGCAGGGCCTGAACACGATGCTGAAAGGACGCACCTCCTTCATCATCGCCCACCGTCTGAGCACCATCCGCAACTGCGACCGCATCCTCTACATCGACGACGGCGGCATCGCGGAAAGCGGCACCCACGACGAACTGATGGCGAAGAAGGGCTATTATTACAAACTCTATACCGCGCAAGGATAGTTTTTGAGCCTTCCCCCCGCTTGCGGGGGGAAGGTGCCCGAAGGGCGGATGAGGGGCATTTAAACCACGACGGGTATCCCCCGTCTTTTTTATATTCCCCGCACCTCACAGTAGCACAGATGTAAACCTTCCTTGGTGGCATCCCCGCCTTTTCCTGTGCTACCATAATACTCAGTTTTCAATAACGACAAGGCTTTCCGAGTACTTATTTTCAGATCAAAATCCGTAAACCGAAATTGACATTTCAAAAAGGTAAATGCTAATATGAAAGAGATGTTTTTTCTGAAAAATAAGTAACAGGGGGCAAATTCTATGCAACAAAATTCCATTTTAAAATACACAAAACCCGCAGCGGATTTTAATGAGGCGCTGCCGATCGGAAACGGAAGGATCGGTGGAATGGTCTACGGCGGGCCGGAAAAGGATCTGATCGGACTGAATGAAGATTCGGTCTGGTCGGGCGGTTTGCGTCATCGCGTCAATCCGGATGCAAAGCAGGCGCTGGGGGAAGTACGCGAATTGCTGGCAAAGGGAGATATCCCGGCAGCAGAAAAGATCGCCTTTGAAAAAATGCAGGGCATCAATCCCAACAGCAGACATTATATGCCGCTGGGAGATCTGCACATCGATTTTTCCATTAGCTCCGAAGCGGAGATCACGGATTATGAAAGAACGCTGGATATCAGCAATGCTGTTGCAAAGGTAAGTTTTTGTGCAGACGGTGTGAAATATACCAGAGAGTATTTTGTATCTGCACCGGATCAGGCACTCATTGTGAGAATCACAGCTTCCCGGCCGGGCAAAATTTGTCTGGATGCTTCGATTGACGGTCGTGATGATTATTATGACGATAACCGTCCCTGCGGAAAAAGCAGCATCCTCTATACCGGCGGCTGCGGATCGGCAGACGGCATCTTTTTCGCAGCGGTTCTGGCCGGCAGTGTGCAGGGCGGAACGGTGCAGACTGTCGGCAATGTCTTGCGCGTGACGGGAGCGGATGAGGCGATATTGGTGCTTACCGCCCGGACCAGTTTTTATGAATACAGCCTGTGTGAAAGCAAAGATCGCTTGCGTTATCCGGAAGGCGGCCGGATCCTTCCCGGCAGAGACTTTGAAAAGCGGGCGATCGCAGATGCACAAACAGCGATAGCCAAAGACTATAATGACCTGCGGGAGCAGCATATCCGGGATTACAAAGCCCTGTATGACCGTGTTACCCTTCAGCTGCCGGATAACAGTGACGGCGCAGCGGATCTTCCGACGGATGAGCGTATCGCCAGACTGCATAACGGGATCGAGGCATCCGAGGCGCTTCCTGCGGACAACAAACTGATGGAACTGTATTTCCAGTACGGTCGTTATCTGATGATCAGCGGCAGTCGTCCGGGCACACAGCCGCTCAATCTGCAGGGCATCTGGAATAAAGATATGTGGCCGGCGTGGGGCTGTAAGTATACTGTGAATATCAATACGGAGATGAATTACTGGCCGGTGGAGAGTTGTAATCTGTCGGAATGTCATCTGCCGTTGTTTGATCTGATGGAGCGGGTCTGCGAAAACGGTCGTGTGACCGCCCGGGAAATGTACGGCATCGAAAAGGGATTTGTTTCCCATCATAATGTGGATCTGTGGGGCGATACGGCACCGCAGGACAAATGGATCCCTGCAACGATATGGCCGATGAGCGGTGCATGGCTGGCATTGCATGTTTTTGCGCATTACGAGTATACGGGTGATGAAGAATTCCTGCGGGAAAAATATCACCTGATCAAAGAAGCCGCCGAATTCTTTACGGAGTTTTTGATCGAAGATAGCGAAGGCCGGCTGGTCACATCGCCGTCGGTTTCCCCGGAAAATACATACCGGACGGAGCAGGGCGTGGAAGGCTGCATGTGTATCGGACCTTCGATGGATTCGCAGATCCTGACGGTTCTCTTTAATGATGTGATCCGATGCACGGAAATCCTGAAAACAGATGCGGAGTTTGCAGATACCTTAAAGCAGATCGTCAAGAGACTGCCGCAGCCGGAGATTGGCAAATACGGACAGATCAAAGAATGGGCGGTGGATTATGACGAAGTGGAGATCGGGCACCGGCACATTTCCCAGCTTTTTGCGCTGCATCCGGCGGATCTGATCACACCAAAGGGAACACCGGAATTGGCAGATGCCGCAAGGGCAACCCTGAATCGCAGACTGTCCCATGGGGGCGGGCATACCGGCTGGAGCCGTGCGTGGATCGCCAATATGTGGGCCAGACTGTATGATCACGAGAACTTTTACGATAACATTTTGCGATTGCTTGGAAATTCTACCAATCCCAATATGCTGGACAATCATCCGCCGTTTCAGATCGACGGAAATTTCGGCGGAACGGCAGCGATCGCGGAAGCGCTGCTGCAATGCACAGGCGGTGAGATCATCTTACTGCCGGCACTTCCGAAACAGTGGCCGGAAGGCAGC
>CAMJAP010000132.1 GCA_946403625.1 uncultured Lachnospiraceae bacterium | reverse complement strand
TTTGCAGCACTTTTGCAATGCGTATTTTGACATTTGTGGTCCATTGTGCCCGTTTTTGTCATTCTCATTGCACGTTGGTGCCTGTCACCGTGAAAATTAACAGAAATTTTTGACCGCAAAATACGCCGGACGGACCGGCGCATTTCGCTTATGGGTAGACTATACGGACTTTAGATAATTTCTTTTTTTAATTCTGCCTGTTTCCGGCATTTTGCACAGTTTCCGGCCATCGGGCACCCGATGCAATGGCGTCCTTTCTTTTTCTCTTTGTAGATATAGAGACTTGCACCGACAACCAAAACCAGAATGATCATAAATGCGATCAGATCTACCATACTGCGCTCCTTTTCAAAAACATCCTGTTACTTTTTAGTTTGCTTTTAAGCGATACTCCAAAGCAACTTTGCTGCGGTTCGATAAAATAATGCCTGTGATCACTGCCGCAAATACGATGACTGCGATCAAACCTCCCGCAAAACCTGCGCCGACACTTCCGGTCGTGATCAGTGTGCCGATCTGGTATACGAAGAATCCTACAGTATAACCGGTTGCCAGCTGCAGACCGATCGCGCCCCACAACCACTTTGCAGATTTCATCTCGGAGTTCATTGCACCAAGTGCAGCAAAGCAAGGCGGTGTATACAGGTTAAACATCAGATATGCCAATGCTGCCACTTTGGTAATACCGATCACGGCTGCTACCGCATTGCCTTCGCCGACCAGTTCCAGTTCCTCCGGATCGACCAGGTTGGTGATCGCATAAACAGTTGCGATCGTACCGACAACATTTTCCTTTGCGATAAAACCGGTGATCGCTGCTGCAGCCAACTGCCATGCTGCGATGCCTACGATCGGTACCAGCAATACAGAGAACGGTCCTGCGATGGAAGCCAGAATGGAAGTGCCCTCCATACCTTCTTCCACTGCCTCAAACTGCCAGTTAAAGGTCTGCATGATCTGTACAACCGTGTTACATACCAGGATCACGGTACCTGCCTTGATGATATAAGCCTTACCACGCTCCAGCATAGACTTAAGCGCAAACACCAGGCTCGGTCTCTTGTACTCCGGCAGCTCGATGATGAAGAAGCTCTTACGATATTTCATACCGGTGATCGCCTTGATGAGCAGCGCGCCCAAAAGGATCAGCACGATACCGAGCATATAGCATACGAAGCTTACCCATGTTGCTTCCGGGAAGAATGCACCGGCAAAAAGCGCGATGACCGGAAGCTTTGCACCGCACGGCATAAAGGTTGCCAGCATTGCGGTGGATCTTCTTTCTCTTTCGTTACGAATGGTACGGCAGGCCATAATTGCCGGGATACCGCAACCGGTACCGATGATCATCGGGATCACGGATTTACCGGAAAGACCTACACGCTTAAAGATCGGATCCAGCACTACGGTAGCTCTTGCCATATAACCGCAGTCTTCCAAAAGTGCGATCAGGAAGTACATTACCATAACCAGCGGCAGGAAGCCGACTACCGCACCGACGCCGCCGATGATACCGTCTACCAGCAGTGCATACAGCAGAGGATTTGCATCCGCCATCTGTTCTCCTGCCCAGCCCTTAAATGCATCAATCCCGCCGGCCAAAAGATCGGCTACCCAGGTACCTACCGTTGTCTGTGAAATGTAGAACACCAAAAACATTATGCCTGCAAAGATGAGCAGTCCCAGGATCGGATGTGTCAGGACTTTATCCAGCGCATCTCCCTTGGTCTTGTCTTTTGTAAATACCTTACGGACTTCCACCTGCTTTACGATACCGTTTACAAATTCGAATCGCTTACGGTCGGATGCTTCCACCGCTGCCTTATCCAGCAGATCCACATCCCCTTCATCATAAGGCGCTGCCTGCTTGCTTCCTACCAAACCTGCTGCGGTCTTTACCACTTCTGCCAGACCTTTATTCTCGGTGGAAACCGTCTCGATCACCGGACATCCCAGTTTCTCGGACAGTGCTTTTACATCGATCTTGTTTCCCTTTTTCCCGTTCACATCACTCTTATTCAGTGCAACGACTACCGGGATCCCCAATTCCAGAAGCTGGGTTGTAAAGAACAGGCTTCGGCTCAAGTTGCTGGCATCCACGATATTGATGATGGCATCCGGATGCTCATTCTTTACATAGCTGCTGGTGATGCTCTCCTCCGATGTGAACGGAGACATGGAATATGCGCCCGGCAGGTCTACTGCGATGAGTTCCTTGCCTGTTTCGTTGTAGTTCTTTTTGATTGGGCTTTCCTTCCGGTCTACGGTAACACCGGCCCAGTTACCGATCTTTTCACTCCGTCCGGTCAGCGCGTTGTACATGGTCGTCTTTCCGCTGTTCGGATTTCCTGTAAGTGCGATCCTCATTTTCTTTCCTCCCTTTTTAACCCGCCAAGGCCTTATCTAGGCTTGCCGGTCACTCACTCTCTTTTTGGATTTTCTTTATCTTCGCAGGCCGAAGCCTGTCCGATTACTTGATTGGTTCTTTTTACCGGCTGTTAGCATTGCATATACTCCGTTCGTGCTTAATACTTTATGCTAGTCGTATCTAACCGCCGTCGTAAAAAATATATGCCATCCGAGGCAGGTCATTCCCCGCCTTCTTCCGGCATATTCTCTCAGATCTGAATGCGCTCTGCCAGCTCCGGATCGATGTTGTAGCGTGCATCCTTGATGGAAACCACCAGATTCCGCTTCTTATCCACCACTGTGATCATCTCACCGCTGTAGCATCCCAATGAGAACAGGAAACTCTCCAGTTCCTCGTCTCCGTCCAGTTCCACATCTTTTACCTGATATTCTGTACCCAATTCTGCATCATTTAATGTCATCTTAGTCTACCTCCGTGCTGTTACCCATAACCGCAGTCAGTCACCCCTAATTCAAGATGCAGTATAATTAGTTAGTGCTAACTTGTCAAGTATAAATTTTGAAATCCGCTCAAAAAAGGAGCAGGTATCTTCCCTGCTCCTCATCCATCAGCTACGCTGACTTAGTATTTACTTTACGGTGTACTGTGACAGATCCGTGTTGATCTCGTCGGAGTACTGATTCAGATTTTCGGAGATCGAAGTAATATTTTCGGTCTCTTCGCGAAGTACATTGCTCTCAGTTACGATACGCTCGCTCAGGCCCAGCACTTCATTGATGCTCGATGCCTGCTCTTCCGTAGTGGCTGCATTGTTCGATGCCACATCATTGATCCGCTCGATGCCGCCGGTGATCTCGATAATGCCTTCCGTAGCCTTGGCCACATCACTGCAGATCTTGTTGAAGGATTCGTTCGCGCCTTCCACACCGCTCACGCAGGCTTCCATATCGCCGGAGCAGATATCCGCCTTTTTGTTGATCTCTTCGATATTCTTTGTGATGTCATCCACCAGTTTGCGGATCACATCCGTTGCCTCCGAAGACTGCTTTGCAAGAGCACCTACTTCGCTGGCAACGACTGCAAAACCTTTGCCCATATCGCCGGCTCTGGCTGCCTCGATCGAAGCATTCAATGACAGCAGATTGGTCTGTGACGAGATCGCATTGATCGTATCCGTGATGCCCGTGATCTCTTCCACCGATTTTGCCGTGACACGGATCAGTGCGGTCAGCTCACCTATGGTCGTGTTCAGCGTATTCACATTCTTGGTCATGCTCTCCATCTCGTCCTTGCCCTTGGACGATGCTGCCAGCGTTTCATCACAGAGTGATTTTACATCCTGTGCATTCTGCGAAAGCTGTCCGGAAGTGGACGCCAGTTCCGTTGCTGCCTGCGCCACATCTTCGATCGATGCGTTCATATCATTCAGTGTTACATTCAGCAGTTCGATGGATTCGCCCTGATTACGGTTTGCATCCGAAAGTTTATGGGAGATCTCAAAGCACTCGCCAGCGCGATTGTTCATTGCACCGGAAATGTCGGAAAGCCGGTTCAAAGTGGTACGCATCTTTTCAATGTACTCGTTTAAGCTCTCCGCCAAGGTTGTCACTTCGTTGTTGCCTTCCGGTACCAGCTTCACGGTGAAATCACCCTTGCTGATATCCGTGATACGCTCGGTAATGGTGGTTACCGGATTGATTGCCTTGCTGATCAGAACATACAGTACAACCGCCATAATGATCAACAGAACGATCGCACTCACAAAGGTGATGATCATAACCTTCAAAATGCTGTTGCTGAGCATAGCCGAAGGAACCGCACTAACCACCGCCCAGGAGGTCTCCTCGATATCCGTTGCCGTATACATCCAGGATCCTGCAGCGGTCTTTGCCGTTACCACCTTGCTGCCGTCGGCGTTGGCCATCGTATTCATACCGTCAAACACCTGCCCCAGCCCGGCGGCTACCGGATCGCTCGTATCCAGCAAAGTCTGTCCTACACTCTCCGTCACATTGCTGATCAGGATATCCTTGGTTTCTTTGTTGATGATGTAGTACTTTGCGTCCGGTGATACGGATTCAAACGCCATCACCTGTTCCGCCACTTTATCAAAGTTGATATCGCTGCTCAGCACCACGTTGTCACGCACCATGATCGCACACGCCAGGCAGGTCTTACCGGTGGACGCGTCCACATACGGCTCCGAGGAATAGATGGCACCTTTTGCCGCGATCGCTCCCTGATACCACGGCCGGTCAGTAAATACAAAAGTATCGTCCGGCACCCAGCCCGAACCGTCCAGGAATTTTCCGGTATCTCCATAGGCCATATAGATATCCTGCGAATCCGGATCCTGCGCGGTCAGTTGCAGCAGCATCGTCAGCATCTCATCATACGACGGCTCCGGGATATTCCGGATCACATCTGCCGTCTGCCCCACGCGCTCCTCGATCCCGTTCCACCAGTTATGAACGGTACTTGCATAGGTATTAGACTCCCTTGCCAGGATCGTATTTGTCAGTCCCTGAATGTTATCTGCCGCCAGCTTAATGCTGATCTGCGTGATCACGGTAATGATGATCACCGACGCGATGATAATGCCGTTAAGAAGTGTTTTCTTAAGAGATTTCCTTTTCTTCATTACAGTCCGGCCTCCTTTATATCATGATGACTTTCGATTATACCCGCCAAAGTGCAAACAAAGTGCAAGTATTTATCCAAATAAAAAGAGTAGCCGTGTCAAAAATCGACTACTCTTTTTGTGAAATTTAACAAGGAGGAGCGTTATTCATTTGCCTTCAGGCTGGCCACCATATCGATCTTCTTCAGGCCCTGTGCCAGGAAGATGCTGGTAAAGATCATCACTCCCAGTGTTGCAAAGATGGCGATCATATAGGCATCCGGCTGTATGTAGGCATTGAAGTCATAGTCTTCACCGATCGCGTAGCGGAACATATAGTCCGTAAAGAAGAATCCTCCGGGCAGTCCCAGCGCAATGCCGATCAGCGTGATCCATGTATTCTGCATCGTATAGATCCTGACGATCTTTCCGAATCCGAAACCGAGCACCTTTAAGGTAGAAAACTGGTACATCTTTTCGTTCATCGCCAGCAAGCCCATATTGTAGATGATGATGAATCCCATAATGCCGGCCACACTGATGAACAATCCCAGCATACCGGAGATCATCGAAAGCATACCGCTCATCTGCTCCCGCAGAGAAGTAATGGTACTGACCGCACTGACACCATCGATTTCCTCATCATCTACGCCGGTCAGATCCTGATCTGTATAGAGCGTATCCGGCTCGTACTTTTCCCCCAGTCCTTCAAAAGCTGCCCTGGTCATCGCAAACTGCTGTGCCTGCGGATCACGGCTCACGGCAGCCACATCACTTTCGTACCAGTCATCACTGCCGAGGATATGCCATTTCAGTTTCTGCGTGATATCCAGATTTTTATTGACGATCAGTTTTTCCGTAACAAAGATGGCTCCCGGATCATAGATATCACTGTAGGTCGCTCCGGGGATGCCTTCCTCGATCGCATGTGACTGCTGTTCGTGGTCACAAAGCGAGATCATGCCATTGGAATCATTGACCGTGATCACGGATGTCTGGAGCATACCGTTTCCGTCATAGTACTCGATCGGAACACTCTGCGTAGTTGCCGTACCATATTCCCGATACAGATCGCTCTTTTCCAGATTGGTGATATCCGAATCAAAGGTCAGTCTGGAATTGAACCGCAGGATCCCGGAAAACTCCCAGTCCAGATAATGCTGCATCGAATCTTCCATACCGTATGCCATAACGATCAGCAAGGTAGATCCGGCCACACCGACAATTCCCATGATCGTTCTTGCCTTACTTCTTGCCACATCACGCAGGTTCCATTTCACCGCAAAAGGAAGTTTGGACATCAAACCGCCCGGCTTTTCTCCGGACTTTTTCTGTTTGATCTTCGGCACTTCCAGACGCAGTGTCTGCGCCGCCGGCTCTGCCAGGATCTTACGGCTTGCCATAAAGGTGACCATCGTCACCATCAGGACGATCAGGGCCGCGACCACATAACTGTCATCTCCGACAAATATACTTCCTCCGGCCACATCGTAAAAATCCATCTCCATATTGTAGAAGTGTAAGCCAAGCGTCGGAATTCCCACGACAAAACCGATCAACACACCCACCAGGCTGACAAAGAAACCATAGGAGATATAATGCCGGTAGATCTTGGAATTGCGCATACCCAGAGCCTTTAATGCACCAATCTGCATTCTCTGTTTTTTGACAAAGCGGTTCATCGTCGTGATCACAGACAGTGACGCAATGAACAAAAACAGGAAGGTGAACATTCCGGAATAGGTATCACCTTCTTCCGATTCCGACTTATAGCTCATATAAGAGGAGCATGTATCGCGTCCGGTTACGGAATCGACCGCATCGATCGCATACAGATCGTTTTTTACCCGTTGCAGTTTTTTCTCAAAAGATCCGTCATCTTTATTGGTCCGGTAGATCCCCGGTGCTACTCCTTCCACATCAATGCAAACCTGCGGATAGACATAGGCCTTATCCACATTGAACTGCGGATCCAGTGCTTTGATAAAATCATGTTTTTTCTGTTCGCCGGCGGTATCATTTGCGATATCGTCGGCCAGTTCCAATGCGGTTTCCAGATCCGCTTCCGCATCCAGATCTCCCAGCTGTGTCACCAGGATATCACGCCAGCTCATTCCCATATCGTGCAATGTTCTTAAGGAATCTCTCGCCGACAAAAAGCCCTGCATCGCATCGCTGTCGATGATATTGTCATACATTGCTTCTCTCGGGAAATAACGCATCGACATATACACCCAGCCGAAATCTTCTGCCTTTTGGAAGATGACCGCCGCATCCTGTGTCACGTACACATGATCCGGAACCGAAATGATGCCCAGCACTTCCTTTTCGATCACGGCATCTTCGTATGTCAGTTTGATGCGATCTCCCGGATGGATCTCTCTGGCCTCGGCGAACTTTCGCCCCAGCCACAGTCCGTCTGCCTCGGGATCGTATGGGATGCCCTCGCTCAAAAGAAAGCGATTGACGGTGATCTCCTTTTGTTTGATGTCCAGGAAGTTGCCTTCCATCGGAACCGTGAATGTTTCTTTCCGTCCGTCGGCATAGGTTACTTCCCCGGTCATGGAAAGGGACAGATAACGCATTGCATCCGCCACACCATCCACCGCGCGGATCTCTTCCATATCCCGTTCGGAAAATCCGGCTCCCGCCAGCCACAGGTCCGGCAGGTTTTGCTGCGCATACAGCATATCGCCGGATACCTTCATTCCGTCGCCGTAGGATTTCACTCCGACATAGACGGCCATGGCCACAGCTACCATAGCAAAGATTGTTAGGAACTGCGTGAAGTTTCCTGCTATGTCACGCAGCATTTTTCTGATTAACATGTTAGCCTCCGGTTAAGCATTGTTG
>CAMJAP010000131.1 GCA_946403625.1 uncultured Lachnospiraceae bacterium | reverse complement strand
AAAATGGGGAAAATCGAAAGATACGAAGTAAATGAAGAGTGGGCACATTCCGGGATCATCAAAGCGGGTGATTTCTGCTTCATAGGCTACTGTGTAGGCAATATCGGAGGAACCATAGAAGAGCAGATCAATGGTGCTTTTGATAATATGGAGCAGAGACTGGCTATGGTCGGCCTGACTTTGGAAGCCGTAGTGCAAATGGATTGTCTGTTTAGGGATGTGTGGAATATTCCGGTTATGGAAAAGATCATTAAAGAACGATTCCATGGAAAGTATCCGGTGCGTAAATCGATCCAGACCGAGTTTGCACATGTAGGCGGAAAAGACGGTTTGCAGTTTCAAGTGGATGCGGTTGCATACTGCGGATAAAAGGAAGGGATTCAGGATTACAGGATCGTTTGCTGATCGGAGATGGAATATCAAAAAAGGTTTTGGGAAGATTATGAATTTTCAAATGGATACGGATTTCCGGGGAAATGCTTTTATTATCAAAAACGGAGAAGTATTGCTGGAGTATTGCGGCGGATACGCAGATCTGGCGAATGAGATACCCAATACGCCGGAGACCAGATTCGCCACGGCCTCCATGGGCAAGACCTTTGTTGCAGTGGGTATCCTTCAGTTGATCGAAGCAGGAAGATTACATTTGGAAGATACGCTGGGAGCACTTCTGGATTTTGATCTGAAACAGATCGATCCGGAAGTGACGGTTAAGCAGCTTTTGACGCATACCTCGGGAGTGCCGGATTATTTTGATGAATCCGTTATGGATGATTATGAGGCTTTGTGGAAGGATTATCCGAATTACAGGATCCGGCAGAACAAGGATATGCTTCCGCTGTTTATCGACAAGCCCATGATGTATCCGAAAGGGGAGCGGTTCCAATACAATAATACCGGATTCATATTGCTTGCCATGATCATAGAGCAGATCACCGGTGTGGATTTTGATGTGTACCTTCAGCAAAATGTATTTGAAAAATGCGGTATGCATTCGACCGGTTATTTTGTTTTTGACCGGCTGCCGGCGAAATGCGCAAACAGTTATATCTATTGCTCGGATACCGATGATTACCGTACGAATATTTATTCTGTCGGAGCGAAGGGTACCGGGGACGGGGGCGCATTTGTCACCATAGGAGATATCGTAAAGTTCTGGGACGGTCTGCTCAATCACAAGCTCCTTTCGGAAGCAACGGTGTCCCAAATGCTTTCCAAACAGAGCGGGGACGGGAAAGATCCGGAAGAGGGCTATTACGGCTTCGGTGTGTGGATCATCGACAATCCGAAAGGGCAGGACTATGTGTATATGCAGGGCTGCGATGACGGCGTAAGCGCCATCTCTGAATACAATCCGAACAATGGTCAGATTACGGTGTTGCTCAGTAATTATGGTGACAATGTGTGGGCAAGGATGCGACAGATCCGGAAAGAGATGTACTAAGCAAAGAGGGAGGAATCAGAAGATGGTTTTATTGGTGGTTGATACCCAAAAAGGAATCACGGATGAGAGATTGTTCGGATTTCGGGAATTGGAAGAAAATATAAAGACTTTGCTCAGAGTGGCCAGAGAATACGGAGTGGAAGTGGTCTATGTACAACATGACGACGGACCGGGATCGGGATTCTCAAAAGGCGATGAGGCTTTTGAAATCCATGAAGGTTTTGCACCGCAAGAAGGAGAGAAGATTTTTGAAAAGAGCGTAAACAGCGCCTTTCATGAAGCTACCGGACTGACGAAGTATCTGAAAGCAAGGAATATCAAAACCGTGATCGCAGTGGGATTGCAGACCGATTATTGCATGGACGCTACTATCAAAAGCGGTTTTGAACAAGGCTTTGAAATGCTCGTGCCGGAGTATTGCAACTCTACCAGGAGTAATCCCTATATGGATGCCCAAACGACCTATGAATTCTACAACAAGCATATGTGGCCGCGCAGATATGCAACACCGCTATCGGTGGAAGAAGCATTAAAACGGATCCGCGAATATCAAAAACCGGAAAGTCGTGCAAGAATAGCCGCGTGTGGTACGCAGCAGATCGAAACGGATCGGCTGTTGCTCAGGGCGTTTCGGGCTGAGGATGTCGAATCGGTGCTTCGCAACTGGGCAGGAGATGAGGCGGTACAGGGAATGTACGGAGAACCGGCATATAAAACAAAAGGGGAAGTAAAAGGGCTTTTGGAGAAATATATAAAAGGCTATCCTTCCGGATATACCTATCGCTGGGCCGTGATCGAGAAAGCATCCGGTGAGTGCATCGGGCAGATCGCGTACTTCTTAGTTGATCAAAACAACAGCTGGGGTGAGATCGAATACTGCATCGGTAGAGCCTATCAGGGAAACGGATACGCGACCGAAGCAACCAAGGCCGTGATCGATTTCGGCTTTAATGTGATCGGATTTCACAAGGTTCAGATATGCGTTCGGCCCTCCAACAGCAAATCGAAGCGAGTCATTGAAAAATGCGGTTTTGAATACGAGGGAACACTAAGGGATTATTTCTTCAGAAACGGCAGTTACGAGGGTAGGATGTATTATTCACTTATAGGCAGTAACAATAGACCTTTGAAGATATCGGGGGAAATGTAAATGATATTTTCCAACGCCGGGTTGGATGATACACAAAAATGCATTGTTAGGATTTCTCTCTTGCATCTGCTATAGTGAATCTATCGAAGATGCATCGAACGAAAACAAAAGAGAGAGGAGTATTGCATATGGCACTTGGAAATAATATAAAAAAATATCGTCGTGACCTGGGACTGACACAGGAGGAACTGGCAGGCATTCTCAATGTTACCGGGCAGGCGGTCAGCAAATGGGAAAGTGGAACCGGGCTTCCGGATATCACACAGGTGGTTCCGCTGGCAAAGGCGCTGAATGTGACAACGGATGCGCTGTTTGGATTTAATGCGGATCAGTATGACGCGAAGCTTGCGGAGGAAGTGCATCGGCAGGCCAATGCGCTCGCAAACAGCGGAGAGGCAGCGCAGGGGGCTTTGCGGTCGGTGGAGTATCTGGATCAGCAATGCGAAGAGAACATTTTCAATTACGGGATTATGACGCGTTATGTTCAGGGCATTGCGCATATGAGCCGTTTTGTAAATCCGAACAATGCGTATTCCGCCGGGCTGCTGGAGGATGACGGAAAGAAATGGAAACAGATGCTGCGGACTGCCGAGAACCGTGCGCAGCAGGTGATCCGTTATTCGGAGGATAAAAAACTGACAGACGAATGTCACTATGCGCTGGCCTGGATCTGCTGGCATACCAACGAGTGGGAGAAAGGGCGTCAGCACATCGCGGCATTGCCGTCTGTGGGCAGCAATATGCTTCAGGAAACACTGCTCCCTTATTACATCCGTATTGATAGCGAGGAAGGTAAGGAAAAATGGCAGGCGCAGGTCCGGGATAATTATCAGAACTTTATCCGCGCGCTCAATAAACAGATCGTCTATACTGCGGAATCGATGATGTGGTCCAGACCGTTGCAGGAGGTTGAGGACAACTGCCGATGGGGACTCGCCATCATGGATCAGTTTACGGAAAACGAGCAGATGCGGGCGCATTGCCAGGGATATTATCGGGATACTTACAAATTCCTGATTGCTGCGTATCTGCGCAATAAGGAGCCGAAGAAAGCTGCGGAACAATGGAAGAAACTTTTGCAAAAGATCGATTGGTATGTGGCGTTCTGCGATCAGGTAAATGAAAAAGAGCCGGCGGAGGTCGTTCGGATCTTCGGAGAAAAATCTGCCCGAAATATGCGCTCCTATACCAGAGAGTGGATTGACGGAATTTTGGACTTTATCCTCGGCCGGCTGGAATGCTGGAGTGACAAAGAGGTATTTGCAGAGTTTAAGAAACAGATCGGAGAATAACAGGAAAACCGCCCGCCTTTGAAAGGGGGCGGTTTTCATTAGCTCGGTTCCATGGTATGATATGGTTTATGAAAGAGCATATTTTACACCCGTTTCCGCCGTTTTTTGATGCGGATTCGCGCATATTAATATTGGGCAGTTTTCCGTCGGTAAAGTCCAGAGAGCAGATGTTTTTCTACGGGCATCCGCAGAATCGTTTCTGGAAAGTGCTGGCGGCGATCTTTGCAGAGATCGTACCGACTGCGATCCCGGAAAAGAAGGCCTTGCTTGCGAAACATCATATCGCATTGTGGGATGTGATCGCATCATGCGATATTAAAGGCTCCTCCGATGCGAGCATTGAAAATGTCGTGGCAAACGATCTTTCCGTGATCCTAAACGGAGCGAAGATAAGGCGGATATTTGTGAACGGAAAAACGGCGGAGAAATACTATCAAAAATACATTGAGCCCCAAACCGGGATCAAGGCCGTCTGTCTGCCGTCCACCAGTCCTGCTAATGCGGCCTGGAAGACGGAGCGGCTGATCGAAGTGTGGAGGGAAGAGTTGATTACGGCAATACAGGGGGAAACAAATGAGTGAGTTGTGGGATGTCTATACCATAGAACGGAAGCGAACGGGGAAGACCTGTATTCGCGGGGAACAGGGGAATCTTTCGGACGATGAATTCCACATGTGGGTTATGGTCTGGATCAAAAATCCGCTGACCGGAAAGTATCTGATATCACAGCGGGCTGCCGATAAAGATACGGATCCGCTGAAATGGGAAACGGTTGCTGGGCACTCCGTTTGCGGTGATACGAGTGTGGATGCAGCGGTGCGGGAAGTGTATGAAGAAGTGGGGATCGAATTGGATCCCGCAGATGCAAAAATTCTGGCAACCAAAATAGCGAAGACCTATGACGGAAAGCGTCACAACTGGATAAGGGATTCCTTTTATTTCGAAACCACGCAGGAACCGGACCTGCACAAGGCGACAACGAAAGAAGTGGTGCAGACAAAGTGGCTCACATTTCCGGAGATCAAAGAAATGTATGAGCGTGGCGAATGCTGCATGAATATGGGAGACCTGTACGGATTTGAGTTAAATCCCGTTCCGGACGATCGATACAAAGATGTGATCGGGCAGGTGGTCAAAGGCAGGATCGACCGTCCTTTGGGCAGCTATCATCCGCGTAAAAAACAGATGTATTATCCGGTCAATTACGGATATGTGACGGGAGTGATCGGCGGAGACGGAGCGGAGCAGGACATCTACCTGTTGGGAGAGACGGAGCCGGTTTCGGAATACACCGGAAAAATCATTGCGGTATATCACCGTTATGACGATAACGAGACCAAATGGATCGTGCTTCCCTGTGATGAAGACGGCAATATCCGGGACGATATAAAAATGCCGACCGATGATGAGATCTATGCGCAGATCGCTTTTCAGGAACAATTCTTCAGCGGTGTTTTGGTGAGGTAAGGAGCAGTATATGAAATTTCTGCTGGTCGCAGTCAATGCAAAATATATCCATTCCAATCCGGCAATCTATTCCCTGTATGCGTACGCGAAAGACCGCTACGAACAGGCGATGGAGATTGCGGAATATACGATCAATCAGCGTGCGGAAGATATCCTGGCACAGCTGTATGAAAAGAAGCCGGATGCCATCGGCTTTTCCTGCTATATCTGGAACTGGAATATGATACGGGAATTGTTGGATGACCTGTCCAAAGTACTGCCGGATACCGATATCTGGCTGGGCGGACCACAGGTCAGTTTCAACGCGCCGCAGATCCTTGCGCAGTTTCCGAATATCAAAGGCATCATGATCGGAGAGGGCGAACAGACCTTCCGTGAATTGCTGGAACGATATACGCAGCAGCAAACGGAAGATTTTTCCGATGTGGCGGGGCTGTGTTTGCGTTCGGGATTTACAGCCGTTCGTGAGACGACCGATCTGAGCCGGCTGCCGTTTTTGTATGAGGATACCGCGAGCTTTACTAACCGTATCCTGTATTATGAAAGCAGCCGCGGCTGTCCGTACCGCTGCAGTTACTGTTTATCTTCCATAGACAAGACCGTAAGACTGCGGGATATCGAACTGGTGAAGCGCGAGCTGGATTTCTTTTTGCAGAACCGCGTGAAGCAGGTAAAGTTTGTGGACCGTACCTTCAACTGCGTACACGAGCATGCGATGGCAATCTGGCAGTATCTGTATGAGCATGATAACGGGATCACCAATTTTCATTTTGAGATCTCGGCGGATATCATTAACGAGGAAGAGATCGCGCTGCTCGGAAAACTGCGCCCCGGACAGGTGCAGCTGGAGATCGGCGTTCAGTCGGTCAATCCGCAGACATTGGCAGCCATCAACCGCAGGATGAATCTGGAACGATTGGAAGAAGTGGTTTCGGCGATCCGGAAAAACCGAAACATTCACCAGCATCTGGATCTGATCGCCGGTCTGCCGTACGAAGACTATGAGAGTTTCCGGCAGTCCTTTGACCGTGTATATGCCATGCGGCCGGATCAGTTGCAGCTGGGATTTTTAAAGGTGTTGAGCGGTGCGCCCATCGCATCGCAGACCGAAGAGTATGGGATCTCCTATACCAGGCAGCCGCCCTACGAAGTACTCTTAACCAAGTGGCTTTCATTTGCGGAGGTGATCCGTCTTAAAAAAGTGGAAGAGATGGTGGAGGAGTATTACAACAGCTGTCAGTTCGGGCATGTACTGTCGTTTCTGGAAGGGGCGTTTTCTTCGGCATTCACGATGTTTGAAACCATGGCAGAGTATTATGAGGAAAAGGGATATTATCTCAACAGTCCGTCCAGGGCGTACCGTTATGAGATCCTGCTGGATTTTGCGGAGCGCTACGATCCCGGCAAGAGGGATGCCTATATTGAACTGCTGACTTATGATCTGTACCTGCGTGAAAATATGAAGAGCCGTCCGGCATTCTGCAGGGACCTGACGGAAGAAGGATACAAAAACTACCGGCGTGCTTTCTATAAAGAGGAAGAGAAAACCAGACAGTACCTTCCGAATTTGCGGGACTATGACGGCAGGCAGTTGTCCGGAATGACGCATCTGGAGCCGTTTGCATATCCGGTGTGGGATACGGCGGAGTTGCAGCAAATCAGAACGGAAGGTCATATTGCGAAAAATCCGAAAGAGCAGTATATTCTGTTTGATTATTCCGAGCGGGATCCCTTGTCCGGAGAGGCAAGAACACAGAGGCTTTGAAATAGGAGGAGTGTAACATGAAAAAAGCAAGAGGATTTGATATTTTTTCATTTTCACTGTTTATGACCGGGCTTGTATTTTGCGTCGCGCTTATTTTGGCTGGTCAGAATCTTCCTGGCGTGGGCAGGGTTCTGGGGATCGCAGTGTGTATCGGTGTTATGTATGCGGCGATACGCGTTTGGCAATGGGATGTGCAGACGACCCACTGTTACAGGAAGGTGGATAAGACACTTGATTATACATTAACCTTGCGCTATAAGGGGAAGGCTACGGTGGTTACGGATCCGAACGAACTGAAAAGTATATTAAAGGAGTACTATGCGGAAAAGGGTCATTACGAACTGATCGTGGATCCGCCCATGGGAGATGTGATCGGCGTAAAGGGATTTTATAATGAACGGGAAGAATCGTTTGAAAAGAACATCCATATCCGGACCCCGGAAAAAGCGGAACTGTGGTATGGATTCGGGGACGAAAGGTACCATAATGTTTTTTCTACCCTGAAATCCGTGTTTAAAAGAAACCCGGATTTTGCTCATGTAATCCAAAAGCCGGTAAATACACAGGTGGTACACATGCAAAGAGCGAGAAGGGGGCTGACCGAAGGAGGAATCCTTTATTATGCGGATATCCTGACCTTGCAGAATGCTGCATTCTATATGGAAGATGCGGTGGGGCAGGAACGGAAGGCTTTTACCGATGCGCTGAGAAAGGCGGTTGCGGGAGGAAGAGAAGTGATCTATTACGATGAAAATAAAAACCGGCAATCCATCACCCGGGAAAATGCGGAGGAATTTATCGAAGACAACCTGTTATAAATCCGGATCGATAACCGGTTATATCATTCACGACAAATTCATTTGTATTCGTGCCATCTTTATTGACGCCTCATTTATGATGAC
>CAMJAP010000130.1 GCA_946403625.1 uncultured Lachnospiraceae bacterium | reverse complement strand
GTTACAGTACACTTTTATATGCGGCTTCGGCGCCTTCCTTGCGGATCAGGGTGAGGTCGGCAAGTACAGTGTCGTACAGGCCTTCGATCTTGGTCAGATCCTGATCCCACATCTTTTCGTTGGAAAGGACTGCCTTTACGAGGCTTGCATCGTCGGCATCTTTGTTCTCATAGTAGAAATCCAGTACCCATGCGTCGTCCTGTACCTTGTACTCGTTGCCCTTCGGGCGTACACAGATCAGGCCGTCTGCTGCTCTTTCCTTGATACCGGTGGAGTAGAATGCGATGTAGGCTGCAAGGCTCATCGTCAAAGCTACCGGCAACTTGCCGAATTTCTCGATGTACTCCAGGAAGGACGGCATATTACGCGCTTTCCACTTGGAGGTAGAGTTCAGAGAAATGCTCATCAGCTCGTGGTTTACGAACGGGTTGTTGAAACGGTCCGTTACAGCTGCCGCAAAATCATCGCAGTCCTGCTTGTCCAGCGGAAGTACCGGGATGACCTCTTCAAACAGCATCTTGTTCATAAAGCCCTTGATCGTTTCGTTGTGCATACAGTCACGCACGATATCCTGTCCGGACAGATATGCGCCCAGTACGAAACCGGTGTGTGCACCATTCAGGATACGTACTTTACGCTTCTTGTACGGTGTTACATCCGGAACAACATGTACGTTTACGCCTGCCTTCTTGAACGGCAGTTTTTCTTCCAGCCACTGCGGGCCTTCGATATACCATACACCGAACACTTCGCCGACATCCAGCAGGGGATCTTCGTATCCGTTGATCTTTTCCAGTTCTGCCACTTCCTGCGCATCGCGGATGCGGCCCGGAACGATACGGTCTACCAGTGTGGAGCAGAAGAGGCAGTCTTCGTTGATCCACTTCTTGAAGTCTTCGCCCCAGCCCCAGTCATCGATGTGCTTCACGATGATCTTCTGCAGCTCTTTACCGTTATTATCGATCAGCTCGCAGGAAAGGATCACCAGTCCCTTCTTGCCTGCTAAGAAACGCTCATGCAACAGTACTGCCAGCTTTGCCGGGAAGGAAGTGGGCGGTACCTGATCCGGCTTGGATTCCGGGTCATATACGATACCGGCTTCGGTCGTGTTGCTGGAAACATATTCCAGATCGTCGCTCTTGATCAGTTCCTTTACAGCATCCCAGTCATTTACCGGGTTGTAGCAGCGGTCTACTACGGAGATCACACGCTTGCGGTCTACTTTCTCGCCCTTTTCGGATCCGCGCAGATACAGCGTATACAGGCCTTCCTGCTCGTTGATCATATCGGATAAGCCCTGTGCGATCGGCTGCAGCAATGCTACCTTGCCATTCCAGCCTGCCTTTTCGTTGGACATATCAAACCAATAGTCTACAAATGCGCGAAGGAAATTACCTTCACCAAACTGCAGCATCTTTACCGGTGCTTCTTTTAAGATGTACCCGTCGTAACCGGATTTTTCCAATACTTCATAATTTAATTTTGCCATGATCGTCTCTCCTTTTTAATTACCCTCATCCGTCAGGCTTCGCCTGCCACCTTCCCCCTAGAAGGGGGAAGGCTTTGGATGCTACTCTGTTCCATTAGATTCCAAAATATCTCTTTGCGTTGTTGTAAGAAATGCCTTCTACGATCTTCTTCAGGCTCTTCTCGTTGTTCGGGTACTCGCCATCCTCAACCCACTTGCCGATCAGGTTGCAAGCGATGCGGCGGAAGTAGTCGTGTCTGGTGTAGGACAGGAAGGAACGGGAATCCGTCAGCATTCCGACGAAGTTACCCAAAAGTCCCAGATTTCCGAGGGACTTCATCTGCTCCTCCATACCGTCGCGGCTGTCAAGGAACCACCAAGCCGCACCCAGCTGCATCTTGCCCGGAACCTCGTCACTCTGGAAAGTGCCCAGGCAGGTGGTGATCTGGTTGAAATCGTTGTGATCCAGCGAGAACACAATGGTCTTCGGCAGTTCGTTGGTCTTGTTCAGCTCGGAGAACAGTGCTGCCATCTCATCGTAGCAGTTGCTCTTTGCGATCATATCGTAACCGGTGTCCGGTCCCTGGATCTTGAACATCTTCTCATTTACGTTACGTGTGCAGGAATAGTGGAGCTCCATAACCACGTTTTCCTTGTGATACTTTCTTGCCAGAGACAGCAGCACCTTGGTCTGGTAAATCTCTGCCTCTTCGGTGGTGATGCTCTCGCCGTTCATCACTTTCTTGAACGCCGCATCTGCCTCTGCATCGCTGCCCATACGGAACATCACATAGTCGATACCGTGATCGGAAGCCTTGCAGCCGTGCGCCTTGAAGTAATCCAGACGCTCATTCAGCGCATCGCAAACTTCCTGTGTGCTGTTCAAGGATTCCTTGCCGACACTCTTTGCCAGTTTCTTAATGTAGTCCGCAAAGCCGTCCTTGGTGATGTTGATGGCCTTGTCCGGACGGTAAGACGGGCATACCTGAAAGCCCAGATCTTCCTTCGCCAGCTTCTCATGCCATTCCAAAGTATCGATAGGATCGTCGGTGGTTCCGACAAAAGCCACATTGGATTTGCGGATGATGCCGCGTACGGTCAGATCCGGATCGTTCTGCAGCATCTCGGAGGTCTTGTCCCAGATCTCCTTTGCGTTATCTTCGGTCAACGGCTCGGTAATGCCGAAATATTTCTTCAGTTCCAGGTTGGACCAATGGTACATCGGATTGCCGATCGCCATCTCCAGTGCCTTTGCAAATTCCACGAATTTTTCATACGGTGCAGCGTCGCCGGTTACCTTATCCTCGGAAACACCGTTGGAACGCATTACGCGCCACTTGTAATGATCACCGAAATATCCGCCGTTCGGCTGCTTTCCGCCCAGCCAGATCTCGGCGATGTTGTTGTAACGACGGTCTTCATAGATTTCCTGCGGAGAAATGTGGCAGTGATAATCGATGATCGGCAGAGACTCTGCGTAATCGTGAAACAGGTGCTTTGCTGTCTCGTTGTACAGCATAAAATCGGCGTCCATGAATGCTTTCATGTAGCAATCCTCCCATATGATATATTGAATTTATTGTTCTACAAATCCGGAGCGCTCTTATGTAAGCGCTTACAATACAGTTATATGCCTTTTTATAAAATATGTCAATAGAGAATTTCATAAAATGGGGGTTGTCCGGTCAGACAAAAGAACCGTCCCCTTGTCTGCCCCTTAGAATTCCGTTGTTCCCCGGACTACCAGTTCGCAGGGGATCACCACCTTGTGCTCGATGTTGGTCTCCTTTTTCTCGATCACGGCGATCAGGCGATCCACCGTCTGATAGCAGATATCTTCGATATGGTTATCGATACTGGTCAGCTCCGGCTCACATGCGATCGCGATGCTGCAGTTGTTGTAACCGACCACGGCAAGCTCTTCCGGCACCATCAGTCCCTTCTTAAATGCGTATTTCAACGCACCTACGGCGATCTCGTCGTTGCTGGCGATGACTGCGTCAAAAGGCACCTTGCATTCCGCCAGCTGATCGCGTACCGCGTGCATCCGATTAACCACATGCATTTCCAGTTCCGGGCGCAGTGGGATATCGTGATCCTCCAGTGCCTGCTCATATCCTTTGCGTTTCTTGATCGCACTGTAAGACTGCGAATCGGTCAGGAACACAATACGCTCGCGCCCCTGCTCGATCAGTTTGGAAGTCACATCATAAACCGCTTTCACATCATCGTTTACGGTGCAATATACATCGTCACCCTGTACATTGCCGTTCACCACAAAGACCGGCACGGATTGCGCCGCCTCACGGATGTAATCGGTATCCTTTACATGCTCGCCGTTTCCCGCATAGGTCGAGCCTACCAGGATCAGGGCATCCACATGCTTGGAAAGGAGCATATTGACATGGCGCTGTTTTCCGTCCAGTTCAAAACCGCTGCAGCTTAAGATACAGTCATAACCGTAGCTGCGCAGTTTCTCCTGCAGATAATATACGGCACTGGACATATACAGATCCGAGATCGTCGGCACAATGATGCCCACGGTGTGCATGGTATTCAGACCCAGTCCCTGCGCAAACACGTTCGGGGTATAGCCGACCTCTTCGATCACTGCCATAACCTTCTTGCGGGTTTTCTCGCTTACCTTGTCCGAACCGTTCACCACACGGGAAACCGTTGCGATGGAAACCTTGGCCATTTCTGCGATATCATATATGTTGATCACATCTTTTTTCATAGGATTCAACACTCCTTATTTGAAAGCGCTTACAAATATTATTCTATCTGTTTTACCTAATAAAAAATAGTGGGCAAATGTAACAAATTTACATACTTATATATAAAGATAATGCCCAAAATTTATCAAAATCCCGCGCAAAACCGCATTTTACCTGCGATTCCGCCCGTTTTCTTATGTGCAAATGTGCCTCCCACGGAAGTTTTTCCGCTATATAAAAAGCGGCAACCTGCACGGCTGCCGCTTCCTTTTTAGTTCATTTTCTGTTTATTTACAGTTCTACCGTGATCTTGTCTGCTTTCGGGATCAGCAGTGTGTTATTGTTCTGTACGGTAAAGTCCGCTCCGGTGACATTTTTCACCTGCACACCGATCAGTTTGATCCAGCAGGGTTTGGTCAGGTTCTGCGTGATCTCGATCGTCTCACCCTTCCGCTCCGCACAGATATAGGCATCTTTCTCTCCCGCCATATTGTATACGGTTGCTTCCGCCTTGTTCTTGAGCGCATATACGCAGAATGTCACATGATCGGCGTAGTCATATTCCGGTGTATCTTCGGTATCGCTGATCGCCAGGATGGAATCCTCTTTTACAAAGAGCGGCATTTCCATATAACTGTAGTGCTTCTCATACCACTTGCCGCCTTCTACCTGCTTGCCGCTGAAGAATTCGGTCCAGGTACCTTCCGGCAGATAGTACTCGCCCATGCTGTCCGGATTGCAGATCGGCGCTGCCAGCAGGTTATCGCCCAGGAAATACTGCTTGTCCAGATAACGGCACATCCGGTCCTTCGGATATTCCATTACCATCGCACGCATCATCGGGATACCTTCCGTATGTGTCTTCTGCGCCATACTCCACAGATACGGCATCAGGCGCATCTTGAGCCGTGTGAAGGTACGTGCCACATCCACGGCTTCTTCATCATAGTTCCAGGGCACACGATAGGAAGAACTGCCGTGCAGACGGCTGTGGGAAGACAGCAGTCCGAATGCCACCCAGCGCTTGTAAACATCTGCTGTGGAAGTCTGCTCAAATCCGCCCATATCGTGGCTCCAGAAGCCGAAACCGGACATCTGCAGGGACAGACCGCCGCGCAGGGTCTCTTCCATACCGGAGTAGTTGGACCAGCAGTCACCGCCCCAGTGTACCGGGAATTTCTGACCGCCGGCGGTTGCGGAACGCGCGAACAGTACCGCTTCGTTCTTGCCTTTCTTCTTTTCCAGTACTTCAAATACCGCCTGATTGTACAGGTAGGTATAGTAATTGTGCATCTTTCTCGGGTGCATGCCGTTTGCATAAACGCAGTCGGTCGGAATGCGCTCGCCGAAATCGGTCTTGAATGCGTCCACGCCCATATCCACCAGCGCTGCCAGTTTTTCCTGGAACCACGCCGTAGCCTCCGGATTGGAGAAATCTACGATCGCCATCCCCGGCTGCCACATATCCCACTGCCATACGCCGCCGTCCGGGCGCTTTAAGAAATAGCCCTTCTCCGCGCCTTCGTCAAACAATGCGGATTCCTGTGCGATGTACGGATTGATCCATACGCAGCACTTGATGCCTTTTTCGTGGATTCTGGACAGCATACCTGCCGGATCCGGGAATACCCGCTCATCCCACAGCAGATCGGTCCAGTGGAAATCCTTCATCCAGAAGCAGTCAAAGTGGAATACCTTCATCGGGATGCCGCGATTGAGCATACCGTCGATGAAATGCATTACCGTCTTTTCATCATAGTTGGTCGTAAACGAAGTGGACAGCCACAGACCGAAGGTCCAGGGCGGCGGCAATGCCGGCTTGCCGGTCAGGTCGGTATAACGACGTACCACATCCTTCGGTTCCGGTCCGTCAATAAAGAAGTAGTCCAGCGACTCGCCCGGTACGGTAAAGCTCAGTTTCTCCACCGATTCGGAACCCACTTCGAAGGATACCTTGTCGGTATGGTTAACAAACACACCGTATCCCTGTGAAGAGATATAGAACGGAATGTTCTTGTAGCTCAGTTCCGTGGAAGTACCGCCGTCTTCGTTCCAGATCTCCACAGTCTGGCCGTTCTTGACAAACGGCGTAAATTTCTCGCCAAAACCGTAGAACAATTCATCTACGGCAATGGAAAGCTGCTGCCGCATATACACATCTTCATCGGTGCTTCTTACATAAGCGTCACCGAAATATTCCTCGCTGACATACCCCAGATCCTTTGCCGCGCTGACACTCAGCACCTTTCCGTTTCTGCGGTATTCCATACGCCACTGTTTCTTGTCGATCACCAGTTCCAGCTTGCCACTGCGAACGGTTACCGATTCTTCGTTTTCCTCTGCTTCCATTGCGGAAGATTCCGGCAGGGTCAGCGCAAAAGCAGGCGCATCCTGTACAGCGCCCTTATAATGATACGCTTTCACACGGATCACGCCTTCTGCCGGTGCCGTGATCTCCAGCGTAATGTTCACACCACCCAGCGTGTCACCGCGTGATTTGATATGATGCGTCGGCGCTACCAGCTTCACCATATCCTTCTTTACATCACAAAAGTAAACCTCCTGCGGATAAAATGCCGAGATCCCTTCCTTGTGTATCCAACAACCGTTACTGATCTTCATAAATTCCCCCTTCTTGTGAAAATTGAAATTATTCTTATGCCAGCATTGCGTCAACCAGTGCTTCCAACTGGCTGATGTTTTCCGGCTTTAAAGCAGACTTGATGGTTACCATCGGCTCTGCCAACTGTACTTCTTTGAATCCTTCCACATACTGCTTCATCACGCGGCCGGCGGTCGGTGCCCAGCTGCCGTTCTCCACCAGACCCACGCGACGTTTCTGGTATGTCTTGATGTTCAATACATTCAAAAACTGCCGCATCGGCGGGAACACATCCGCATCGTAAGAGGATGCGCACAGCACCAGGCGATTGTAACGGAATGCATCTTCCACACCTTCGTGCAGATCGTCTTCCGTCAGATTGGTCACACCGGTCTTGATGCCTTTTGCTTCGAAAAGCTCTGCCAGCTTCTCTGCCGCCTGCTTCGTTCCGGTATCGTGGATGGATGCGTATACGATCGCTACGCCGTCATCCTCCGGCTCGTAGGCCGACCAGGTCTTGTACTTGTTGATATAGAATTCCAGCGGCTCGTTTTCCGGGAGCACCGGTCCGTGCAGCGGGCAGATGTTGTTGATCTCCAGCGCTTCTGCCTTCTTCAATACCGCCGCTACCTGCGCGCCGTATTTGCCGACGATGTTGAAATAATACCGTCTTGCCTCACACGCCCAGTCATCCGCCTCGGCGCCCTTGTAACCAAACTTTCCGAATCCGTCTGCCGAAAACAGGATCTTGTCCGTCTTGTCATAAGTCATCATCACTTCCGGCCAATGCACCATCGGCGCTGCGATAAACTGCAGTTCATGCGCACCCAGCTTGAGGGTATCGCCCTCTTTGATGATATTGGTCCTGCCGGAAAAATCCGCTTCAAAGAACTGCTTCATCATATTCAGTGCTGCTGCCGAGGTATGGATCTTTGCATTGGGATATTTCTCCGCAAAGGTCGCCAGCGATCCGGAATGATCCGGTTCCATATGCTGCACGATGATGTGATCCACATCCCTGCCGTTTAAGTACTTGGCAAGGTTTGCCAGCCATTCGTCGGTCACATCCGCATCCACGGAATCCACCACACATACCTGCTCATCCAGGATCAGGTAAGAGTTGTAGGCCATACCGTCCGGCAGGTCGTACTGGTTTTCAAACTTCGTGATCTTGCGATCGTCTACGCCGATGTTGATAATATCCTTGGTTACTTCGGGTTCGTACATATTATTCCTCACTTATTATATTTATTCAACTACCCCTCATCCGCCCTTCGGG
>CAMJAP010000129.1 GCA_946403625.1 uncultured Lachnospiraceae bacterium | reverse complement strand
ATTATCAAAGACAAACTACAACAACATCTCCATAAAAAAGCCCTTGCTTCTTACGAGACCGAGCTGGATCGGCAGAAGAACAGCTGGCGCAAGCAGTTGCACAAGGGCATCCCGGTGGGGGCGGAGCCGCATCGTATGGGCAGGACGCCCTTTTTTAGCATACCATTTTCACAGGCAGGAGCGGAGACCATCGCAGAAGCGGAGCATTCCGGATGTCTGTGGATCCTATTTGCTGCCGAGGACGGCTGCTTTGCGCCCGGGGATCTCGAAGAACTGGAAAAACAATTGGATGGCATCACCCACGACTGGGCCTATGCGGATGAGGATATCTATACGCCGGAAGGGGAAGGCGAGGGCGTGCGCTGCTATCCCTATCTGAAGCCGGATGCGTCACCGGATACCCTGCTGTCGTATTTTTACGTAGGCGGATTGGTGGCCGTGCGGACATCGCAGGCGAAGCATTTTGCGGAGGAGAGTAAAGGAACCGGCTTTGCGTTCCTCTACCGGCTGTGCCTTACACTAATGCACAAAGATAAGCCCGTCCATGTACAAAAAGTATTGTTCCACCGTCCGGTGAAAGAAGAGCCGAAGACGCAGGGCAATATGCTGATCGCGGAGGCCTTCGGCGGCAGCAGCGAATATGTGGAACTCAAAAAAGATTTCTTACAAAGCATCGGCAGAGAGGCGGAATGGAAGGCTGCGACCGATGGGCTGTATTATCCGGTGTATTCTAACGCCGGAGAAAAGATCAGCATCCTGATCCCCTCCAAAGATCATCCGCAGATCCTAAAGCGTGCCGTGGCATCGATCCGGGAGAAGAGTACCTATGCGCATTTGGAGATCCTGGTGATCGACAACGGCAGTAGTGCCGAGAACAAAGCAGAGTACGAAGCCTTGGCGAAGCAGTATGATTTTTGCTATCAGTACCAGCCGATGGATTTTAATTTTTCTAAGATGTGCAATCTGGCCGCGAAGAAAGCGGACGGAGAATATCTGCTCTTCTTAAATGACGATACCGAAGTGATCACGCCGGACTGGCTGGAGCGATTGCTTGGCCAGGCGAGATTGGCGGAGACCGGCGCGGTCGGGGCGAAACTGTATTATCCGGACGGCGATCTGATCCAGCATTGCGGCATCACCAATATGTACGAAGGCCCGGTGCACAAGCTGTTTGGCTACAGTGATGCGGTATCCTATGACCGCGGGCGCAACCGCGGCGTGGTGGATATGGTGGGTGTGACGGCGGCGTGTCTTTTGATCGCGCGCAGCAAATTTGACGAAGTGGGCGGTTTTCCGGAAGAACTTTCCGTGGCTTACAATGATGTGGATTTTTGCTTTTCTCTGATCGAAAAGCAATATAATAATGTGATGCGTAACGATGTGCAGCTGTTTCATTACGAGTCCTTATCCCGTGGTGATGATCATCAGGATGAGGCAAAGCGACAGCGATTGTTTAACGAGCGGATGATCCTCTACACCAGACATCCGGGTTTTGTGGACCACGATCCCTATTACAATCCGCAGCTGACCGGCTGCAATCAGAATTTCGAAGCCGGCATGCCGCATGAAAACAGGGATCTGCCTTCGGTGACGGAACTGATGCCGATGAAGAAAGTACCGGGATTTACACCGGTCAATGAAGCGCTGATCGTCAATTCGGACCGCTTGAATGTAAAACCTTATGCAAAAGAACTGAATGCTGTGCTGATCGATATCCATGCCCATGTGCGCGGATTGGACAGTGCGGATTACAGCTTTCAGGTATATTTAAAACAGGGAGAACGAGTGTATCGCGTGCCGGTTTTTCGGCGTTATCGCCCGGATGTGGAACGCGTCTATTACGAGCAGACCCATGTGGAACTCTCCGGTCTGGCGGCACGCATCGCCGGCGGTGTGTTACCCGAAGGTGAGTACGAGGTTTGGGTGGAAGCCGACAGCCGGATCTCCCGTCAGAAGTTATATAATAAGGCAGAAAGAAAACTGAAAATTTAACAAACAGAAAAAATAACCGCACCCGGCAAGGAATGCGGTTATTTCTGTAATGAAATCAATGGAAGGGTTCACCGTCGATCGGCAGCCCTTTTTTTATCGGCTTTATACGATCTGTTTTGCTGTTTTTGGCATAACAGGATATGGTTCAGTTCGCCGGTTTTGCAAGATAACTGCCGACTTTCGGCATCTTCAAGAGTACGACTGCACCAATGACGGTGAAGATCATCTCCGGCAACATATAAGCGCCGTTGTAAAGCAGGCTGTACAATACGGTATTCTCGGTATAGAACCCTTCCCACAGTTTACCGAAGGATTTCCAGATCATTATGCCGCTTAAAAAATGCATCGCAAAACGGAGCAGTACGGCGAAAGTGATTCCGAGGAGCCAGCCGGTAACGCCTTTTTTGCGGAAGATCCCGGCAAGACCGAGAACGGTAAAGGCAAGAAGGTAATCCAGAAAAATGCAGGCAACCAGACTGCCGGGAGTTAATCCCCATCCGAACAGACCGTCCATAATGCCCTGAACGAACTGGACCAATGCAAACAGGAAGGAAACGCCCAGTCCGGCTTTGATTCCCCGGCGGATGGAAAACAGTACGATCGGAAGCATCGACAGCAATGTGACGGATCCGCCCCAGGGAAGTGTGAATACCCGGGTGAAACTGAGTACGGTGGCGAGGGCGATCATCAGTGCACCCTCTACAAGAATTGTTGTTTTTTCGCTTTGCATAAAAAAATCCTCCTTTTGTTGCGCGGAGGAATCACATCGATTTCGCCCATAAACGGGCGACCTTCAAAATGCTTCCTTACGCCGGTATTATCCGGTTCAAGTAATAAGGGTCCGGAAAGGTTATCCTTTCTGTCTCAGCGATGTGCTCCCCTAGCGGTTTATTTACGAAGATTATTTATATACAGTTTTCGGAAATTTGTCAACTGTTTTCTGCTTTCATTTTTTTCTTGGTTTCATACATCAGCTCATCCGCACGTTTGACGACGGCATCGATTTTATCATCGGCACCTTCGTAAACGGCCATGCCGTAGGCAATCGAAACTTTTTCTTCCGGACGTAGGTCGGAGTGCCTTATGATATTCATTTCCTGCACGAAAGATTCCATCAGCGACGCACGCTGCTCATACGGGCGGCCTTCGAGGATGACGACAAATTCATCACCGCCAATGCGGTAAACCGGGCTGTTTTTGTAAATCGTACAGATCAGATGACAGGCATTTTTCAGATATTCATCGCCCATATAATGGCCCAGTTCATCGTTGATCCGCTTAAGATTGTTGACGTCAAAAAGCACGATTCCGAATTCGGAGAGTTTGGATTCCGTGATGCGGGTTTGAATATCGTCCAGGCGGGCTTCATAGGCACTGCGGTTCTTGACGCTGGTAAGAGAGTCGATGTTGGACATCTCCCGAACGTATTCATTCACGGCTTTTAAGTAAATGCTCTTTTTGGAATTGACCATGGAAGAATTGATCTTTTCCATAAACAGCAGGACTTCTTTGGTATCAATTCCGTCATAGCAATCCGTAAATACAACAAAGCCGATCTTGTGCGGACCGTCGTGGATCGGAAGGATCACATACATATGGCAGGGATTGTCCGGCCGGATCCCCGGGATGATCTGTGTGGTGTTGATGCTGCGGATATTTTGTACTTCGCCGTTTCGGATGGAAAAGATAACATCCTGCTGGTCGCTGTAGCCGCTTTCCTCCTCAGAGGAAAGATCGTAGGAGGTAAGGGTTTTGTTTGCACTGGCATCAAAGAGAATATGAAAATTATCGCCTTCCACGAAGTGTTCCTGACTTAAGGATTCCGAGAGCGTGGTGCGCAGTTCGTCCACAGATTCGCACTTCAGCATCAGGCGCTCCAGATAGAAAATATGCCAGTTACTGCGATCTTTTTTTCGCTGCAATTTGAATGCATCCGTGGCAACACGCAGTCTTTGAAGTGCGGATCCCGTGGAGAGGGCGCATCCACAGCTTTCTCTTGGAATAAACCGGCTGGGGAGTTTGATGGAATCCTCGGTGGGCTTCGCATTGAGCAGATCGATCATGGCACGGGCACAGATGCGGCCGTGCTGACGGTTGTCCGGATCGACGGAAGTAACGGAGGGATAGAAGAGGGCAGAATCCGGCAGATTGTCAAAACCGGTGATCACGATATCTTCCGGAGAGTGGATCCCGTAATCCTCCAGCGTGGTGATCATTACCATGGCGATCTCATCGTTGGCGCAGATAAAGGCGTCCGGCAGATTGCCTTTTTGCGCAAAGTCCTGGGCGATATGGGAAGCGATGGCAAATTCCCAATTGGAATAGACCACATTTTCATCCGTAAAGGACAGACCGTGTTTGTGAGCAAGACGGCGTACGCATTCCAGGCGCTCCTTGGAATCACTGTTGTCGGCGGTGCCTCCGACGAAAACGATGTTGCGTACACCGTGTTCCGTGATCAGATGCTCTGTTAGGTTGTTCATTCCGGAATCGTTGTCCATAATGACATTGACAGCGTTGTCATGCGGAATGCCGTGACTGATCACGGGAATGCCTGCGGCATTGCAACGGGAAACCAGGTCGTCCACAACGCCCGGAAAATCGCAGAGATTGGATATGATGATGGCGCCGTCATAGTCCGCAAGGTCCGGCAGATGAAAGATCTGCAACTCGCCGGCACGATCGCTCTCGGACTGACCGTAGGAGGCATAACTCAGGAACAAATACATATCCAGATCCAGAGATTCAAATTCATCGTGAATGCCGCGCAGAAACTGCGCCAGGATATTGGAAGCCCAACCGGTAGAGAACAGAGCAATTTTCTTTCGTGCCATACGGATACCTCATAAAAATGACTGACAGCCTATATTGCATGAGTGGATTCGTAAGCGGAAAGCCGCTTGTAAAATACTGCATTTATTATAGCATGAAGCGGCGGATTAGTAAATCGGGAAGTGTGGCGAGGGGATTCGGAACATTGTTTGACAAAAACAGTAAACAACAGTAAAATAATTACAAAACAGTAAACGACAGTAAAAGAATACAAAAATAGTAAACGACAGTAAAAATATCAAAACAGTAAAAAGGGAGAAGATATGCCTTCAAAAAATAATCCATATTCATTGATATTCGGAAAAGAGCCGAAACAGGTAATCTCCAGAAGCATGCTTAAGGCGGAGGTTGTGGAAGTTTTTTGCGAAGAAGAACCTTCGCAACAGGTTTTTATGCTTACCGGAGTCAGAGGCAGCGGAAAAACGGTTTTGATGACAGAAATCTCTAAGGATATCGCAAAGAGAGAGGAATGGATCGTAGTGGAGCTGAATCCGGAGAATGATCTGCTGGAAGGTTTGGCGGCGAAGCTTTCCGGGGAAAACAGCCTGGCAACACTTTTCCGGAATGCAAAGATCAATCTGTCTTTTTTGGAATTGGGAATCGGGATTGATGGTGTGGCGCCGATCCGTGATGTTGAGAGTGCCCTGGTGAAGATGCTGGAAAGTTTGAAAAGACAAAAGAAACGTGTGCTTGTTACCATTGATGAAGCGGTGAATACAAAAGAGATGCGGGCTTTTGCAAGTGCGTTTCAGATTTTTGTACGAAAAGATCTTCCGATTTTTCTGCTGATGACCGGATTATATGAAAACATAGATGTATTGCAAAATGAGAAGCATTTAACATTCTTGTATCGGGCGCCCAAGTTGGAACTGCGCTCTTTGAACATTCGGACGATTGCGGATAATTATAAGAAAAACTTCGGGATCGATGACGGAGCGGCGCTGAAGATGGCCAAAATGACGCAGGGATATTCTTTTGCTTTTCAGGTGATCGGATATTTCACTTGGGAAAACAACGGAAAAATGGAAAAAGCGATGCCTCAGATCCGGCAGCACCTGGAAGACTATGTGTATGAAAAGATTTGGGCAGATATGTCTGCCAATGATCGGAAACTTGCGTACGGAATCGCAAGATCAAAGAACGGAAAGGTAAGTGAGGTGCGAGAGATCCTTGGCATGGAAACGAATGAGTTCAACCCCTATCGAAAAAGATTGATCCGCAGGGGGATCGTAAACGGAGATGAGCGTGGATATGTGCGATTCACACTTCCGTTGTTTGCGGACTTTGTGAAAGACATATACGATGATGGGGAAGAATAGGATGAATCGTACGGAAACAGATTATAAAGCAGAATACGAAGCGGAGGTCTATCGTCAGACACATCCCTACGAGCAGTGGATCGCGGAAAATGAGGTGGAAAACCGGGAGAGCAGTTCCGATGATTTTCTCGTGCTGACACCGTATTATTTTGACGGATTGCTTCAGGGACAGGATCCGGAAAGCAGGAGAAACAAAGAGTTTGGGATCGGATCCGAACCGGAGGTCGGGGATATTGCCGGGGCTATAGATAAAGTACTTCAGAATCGGGAGTTTGTCCTGGTAGCGGAGTTTGTGCCGGGGCTGGATCCGCGGGCATTTTCGGCGATCCGGCGGGCATTCTCGGAACATCCGGATGCGGATATCCTCTATGCGGATGAGGATGTGATCGATGCAGACGGAAAGCGCAGTCATCCGTGGTTTAAGCCGGACTGGTCACCGGATACCTTTCGTACATTTAACTATTTTGGGCATTTGGTGGCGTATCGAGCATCTCTGATCAGACAAATGGTCCGCGATGCAAAATGGGATCGGACCAAGTGTGAGCCCATCGGATTTGCAATCGGGTTGTCCTCGGGAAAGCCGCTGCATCTTCCCCAGGTGCTGTTTCACAACCGCTGCGATGATCTGCAGGGGGATGTGTATCAAAAGGTCTGGAGGGAGGAAACCAACCGTTTCGAAAATACAACTTATCCGATCGAAACTCAGGGGCAGGCGGCAAAAGTGTCTGTGATCATTCCGTCCAAAGACCAGCCGGGGCTGCTGGAGCAGTGTCTGAAGGGGCTGCGGGAGAATACGGAGTATCCGGATTTTGAGATCATCGTCGTGGATAACGGCAGCAGCGATGCGCACCGCGCCGAGATCGAAGAAAAGCGATCGACCTATGATTTTCAGTATCTGTACGAAAAAGAAGATTTCAATTTTTCACGGATGTGTAACCGCGGGGCAGCGGCGGCATCCGGAGATCTGCTCTTGTTTTTGAATGATGATATCGAAGTGTTCGGGAAGAATGCGCCCTGGATGCGAAAGATGGCAGGGCATGCATTGCTTTCGCATGTGGGGGCCGTGGGTGCGAAACTGTGGTATCCGTGGCAGGAGGGGGAGGACCATAGAATGCCTCCGAAAGACCGCCGCATCCAGCATTGCGGGATCACCAATATCGCACTCGGACCGGTGCACAAAATGGGCGGGATGTCGGATGTGGGAAACATCTATCATCTTCGGAACCGGGCGACGGCAAATGTATTGGCGGTGACGGCGGCTTGTCTGATGGTGCGCCGGGAGAAATTTGACGCCGTGGGCGGATTTGACGAGGATCTGACCGTTGCCTATAATGATGTGGACTTTTGCTTTTCCTTATACGAAAAAGGGTGGTATAATGTGGTACGGACGGATGCGGTACTGATCCACCACGAATCGGTCAGCCGCGGCAGCGATGCGAGCGGAGCCAAGCGCCGACGTCAGGAAGCAGAACTCGAGAAACTGTATCGCAAGCATCCGGCCTTGTATGGGAAAGATCCGTTTTACAGCCCGCATCTGGTGCAGGAGCGCCTGGATGTGGATTTCAACCTGGGCTATGCCTATCCGTATGAAAAAGCGGAGGTACGCTCGGAGATCACGCGGATCACTGCATCGGAGTATTCCTTAGGTTTGCAGGGGCGTGTCTGGCGCAAGCTGGGTGTGGATCTGCAGATCCTGCAGCATATCGATGATGCAAGACGGCGCGTGCGTTTTACACCGGACGGAAACAAAACTACCGAATATCAGATTGAGGGCTGGGCGGCACCGGCACAAAAGACGGCGTATCTGTACGAGCGGAAGTTGCTGCTGGTTACGGAAGCCGGTGACGGCTATGCGGTCTCGTTATATCCCAAGCGCCGCGAGGACACCAGGGACATCCTTGCCGAGCAGGAAGCGTGGGAACTGTCCGGCTT
>CAMJAP010000128.1 GCA_946403625.1 uncultured Lachnospiraceae bacterium | reverse complement strand
TGGATCACCGATTCGCCCAGACAGTGGATCACATTTCCGCAGACCGGACATACATAAAATCTGGATCGCAGCATATTGGCAGAGACATTCGCATTTCGTATGGTATTCCCCGAGATCAGTTCCGTCACCGAGATCCGAAACACTTCCGCGATCGGCTCCAGCAGGGTGATATCCGGATATCCTTTCCCCGTCTCCCATTTGGAAATGGTCTTGTCACTTACACCCAGTTGTTCCGCCAATTGCAGCTGGGTCATCCCGCTTTTTTCACGCAGCTCTTTGATCACGGTTCCCGTAACATATTGATTCATTTTTCTCTCCTCCGTTATCCGGAACCGCATTTTTCAAACTTGCTCTGCGGTTCCTTTGTTTAAGTCGATTATAGATCCGCACATCGGAGGATTCCACCTACGCTGCGTAGAGTGTCTTTTACGCTTCCTTTGCTTTGATCAGTTTGATCACATCGGCGATCTTTACTTTGTTTCCTTTATACAACGACATCGCCTTGTATACCCGGCCGGCAATGACGATCAATCCTACAGTCAGTACCAGCATGATCAATAACGACACCACTCCGGTCACTGCGCTCGCCGTTCCCAAAGCCATCTGTGAAGGCATCAGCAATGCTGCCGTAAACGGAACATAACTCATCCAGATCGGCGCTCCGCCTGCAGTCAATCCTCCGCCCATCATCACCAGCATAAAGGCAGCCAATATCGGCAGCGTATACAAGGAACTATGTGCGGCTACATCTTCACGATTTGCGGATATCGCCCCTGCAATGGTTGCCAGACTCAGATACATAACAAATCCGATCACCAAAAATCCGATACCAATCACCACATGGATCGGGCGGAACAGTCCCAGTTCTCCCATAAAACTAAAGAATACCGAGATTGGGGATTCGTATCCGGGATTCATCGTCTCCGTGATCTTTACCCCCGCAAACATACCGATCGCAAAACTTGCGATCCAGCCAAGGATCTGCAACAGTCCGGAGCAGACGATCGCCAGAAACTTCCCCGCCACCATTGCTTCCGGCTGCAAGCTGATGAGCATGGTATCCATCAGCTTGGATTCTTTCTCCATCACCATCAACTGCGCCGTTGCATTACCGTAGGACAGGATCAGGAAGTACAGCATCATGATCGTAACATACGGCAATGCCAGCTGAAACACTTCCATTACTTTATCCCGGATCAATTCCTCCGATCCATTCTTACTCTCATCAATACTGATTCCTTCTGCGAATCCGCTCTCCGTATAGGTCCTATAGTCATTTCCCGGCATCAGCGCCGAGATCTCACTCTGATTCAATCCGGTCAGAAGCAGCGAAAACAAAGTCGCATTCTTGTTCATAAATTCATAGTAGTTTTCTGCCGTCTTCTCATCGATTGCATCCTTCCCATCCTGCGCTTTGGGAAGAATAATGTCCGTCCGGATATAATCTTCCTCCGGATAGAAATGCAGAACAAAAGCCGCATCTTCCTTTGCTGCAGAAGCCAATGCCTCATCGATGCTATCCGCGTTTTTGTACCGGATGTCTTTATAGTTTTCCTCCGTCACTTCATTGAACAGCATCAGATTCGGAGTCGCGTCAAAATCACTTACTATATAGACCATCTCCGCGCCGCAACTTTCGAGCGGCTTTTCCTCTTCTTCTCCATGATGACCTGCTGCCAACATCATAACGATCGAAGGCATTACCAACAGTAGCAATGCAAACACAATGGTAAAGATCTTATAGGATTTCGTCCCCACCTGATTGTGCAGAGAGAACGAAAATACTTTTCCGAAATTCCGAAACATTTATGCGCCCTCCTTTGCCAATGCCATTTTCACGATCTCAAAGAATCCCAGTTTCTTACTGTCATTTACCAGCAGTTTTCGATAGGTCTTTGCGCAGATCAGGAACAATATTGCGCAGACGATGATCTGCAATACGATCCCCAGCAAAAATACCCATACCGGAATCTTTCCGCAGATAAAGGCCACGGGCATAACACTGGACGATGCAAACGGGATGATCGACACTATGGTAAGCGCAGTTTCATTTCCCATGCCCGGTATCATTGCTCCCAGCATATAAGAGATCATGTTGATCATGGTCACCGTTCCGATTGCCGAAGCGGAATCCTCCAGCTTGGTGCACGCACTTCCCAACAGTCCTGCCAATACCGAATACATAAAATAGGTCAGTATCATACACGGAAGCATCAGTAGTCCCTTCGCTCCGGCAAAAGTAAACAGCTTGGAAAAGTTCAGCATTCCGCCGATCTCCATCGCCGCAGACTCTCCTGCATACGATGCCATGATCGAATTACTGATATAGGAACCGGCTGCTCCGATGGTGATCATCGAAAACACATAGCACATCATTGCCAGTATTTTCCCCATGATCAGCGCCAGCGGTCTGACACTGACCAGCAGATTTTCCACCAGTTTCGATGTTTTTTCTTCCATTACGGAGGACACTACATAGGATCCGGTCATCGCTACCAGGATCATCAGGATAATGGCATACAACAGATTATAGGACGAGAATTGAGAATCCGTGAATGTCGCATTCAGTTTTGCTTCATAATCATCGTAAGGGATCGCACTGCCCCGCTCCAGATTTTTCTGAAGGATGGACATCTGGGTATCGCCAAGATTTGCCATCTCTCTTCGCACCTGCACAAAGCGCTCCGTCAGGTGATCACACAAGGCATCCAGTTCGCCGCCTGTAATCGATGAATCATCCGACACAACGGCATTGATCACATAATTCAATACACCGTCTTCATCTTTCTGCCGTTCGATCAAAACGGCGATCTCATCATCCCCCAATGCCTCGGGAATCGCATCCGTATCCGTCAGTTCCGCCATCGCAAAGCCGGTTCCGTCAAGTTCCGCATTTTCCGAAGTAAACGGTACATAAGTCGTATTCACAAAATAGATCCGCGACAGATCCATCTCATCGTTGATGGCTTCTCCGCTCATCGCCGCATCCATTCCTGCGGATGCGCCCAAATAATTGATCGGCCCCATCGCCATCATCATAACAATAAAGATGATATAGCTCATGCGATAGGTGCGGTTTTTAAATGTCTGCGCCAAAGTGAAGCGAAAGACTTTGGAGAGTCCCGCAACACTGTATACATTATTGCTGCTCTTCTTCATTTGCCCCCACCTCTTTTACAAAGATCTCATGCAATGACAGTTCCGACAGATCAAAACGGATCACCGGGATCGTCGCATGTACCAGATTCCAGAGCAACGCATTGGCCTGCTGTTCTCCCGTCACGCGCAGCTCATACTCGTTTTCTTTCTCCGACAGTATCTGTATTTCCAGTTCCTCAATAAAACTTCTTACATCCTGTTCACACTTAAGAGAAAGATTCACTCTGCCGTATCCTTTTTTGATCTCGTTCAGATTGCCCTGTACCAGCGCTTTCGAACGAGACATGATCGTAATATCGGTGCAGAATTCTTCCACCGCAGCCATCTGGTGACTGCTCATAATGATATATTTTCCGGCTGCGATCTGCTCCCGCACCACATCTTTTAAAATATCCGTATTCACCGGATCCAGGCCGGAAAACGGCTCATCCAGTACCAGCAGTTCCGGATCCGAAAGCATTGCGATCAGAAACTGCACTTTCTGCTGATTACCTTTGGACAACTGATCCGGGCTCTTGGGTTTTACTTTTTTGATACGCCCTCTGGCATCCTTTGTTTCTGCAGGATACAGATACTCATCCAGTTTCAACCGGTCGGACCAGTATTTGATCTTCTTTTTGAGTTCGTCATCTTTTACACCGCGCAGGCGTCCGAAATACATGATCTGATCCATCAGCGAATACTTCTGATACAGACCTCTTTCCTCGGCCAGATATCCGATATTGCAATTATTGAAACTGAGCGGTGCACCGTTCCAGAGCACTTCTCCGCTGTCCTTATCCAGCATATCCAGGATCATACGGATGCTGGTGGTTTTCCCCGCACCGTTGGTTCCCAGCAATGCATACACTCCCGGTTTCTCCATGGTGAAACTCACATGATCCACTACGGTTTTGTCACCGTACTTCTTTGACAGATCCTTTACTTCCAAACCCATCGTTTTCATCTCCTCCTTATTTATATAAAACTCATAACGCTACCATTGTATCGCGGTTTTACGGCAGGCTCTACCAACCGGCCGTAGCATTTCTGCCACCACAACTTAACAACCCTTAATACCGGGACAATTCTATCACTACCGGATATACCACCATTCCGAGAACCGGGATCAGCAGATCGATCGCACCGATGCTTCCATACGCTCCATAGTAGATTCCGCACTTCAAAGCAAGCACTATAAAGGTATAGATCAGACATGGTTTCAAAACTTTTCGTATCCGGAAAATGGTGATCTGCATCCGTTCCACCGGCAGATATTTGACCAGTTCTTTTACCTGCACCACTTTGTTCTGCAGCGTTTCCGTGTAGGTTGCATACTGTGTTGCATAAAAGTAAGTTCCCATCATAAACAGCACTGCCGTGATGCCCAGGATACTTTTATCTTCCCGTATTTCCCCATACGGAATCAACATCAATATCGATCCGATGCTCATCAGAAAATATGCCATAAATTTCAGCAACACATGATTCGGAAAATAAGTGGTCTCTTCCCGAAAAAAATCTTCCAGTATCTGTTGCTGTTTTTCATCCGGTTTAAATACTTTCATGAAACGCCTCCAGTCTGCCGTCTTTCATAATGGCAGTATAATCCGTATTCTTTTCGATCTCCGTCATATTGTGACTGTTCATCAATACCGTCACATTTTCTTCCGCCAAAAGTTTGCGCAACACCCGAAACAATTCGATACGGTATACCGGATCCAGTCCGGCCGTCGCCTCATCCAAAAGCAACAGTTTACTTTTATGTGCGATGGCAAACGCCAGCTGCATCTTGATCTTTTCACCACGCGCCATCTTAAAATAGGTGCGTTCCGGTGCCACTTCCATTTCCTTTAATGTCTGCTTGTACAGATCCATATCAAACCCATCATAGAAACCCCCAAGCAGCTGCGCATTCTGTATTGCAGAGCGTTCATTAAAAAAGCGGTTGTCTTCGGAAACAAATCCGATCTGCTGCATCGCCGGCCGGTGGCGTCCTGCGATATCTTCACCTTCCAATCGAATCGTTCCGGTGTACAATTTTTTCTCACTCAGAATATACTTCATCAAAGTGGACTTGCCGGCACCGTTCTCACCGGCGATCGCATAGATATATCCCGGTTCCAGCGAAAAGTTCACATCCTGCAATCGAAATTTCTTTTCCGTTCCGTTTACATTTTCAAACTGAAGACAAAACTCACTCATCTCTTAATCCTCTTGCTTTACATCAAACAAGGCTTCCGCCATCTCCAGAAAATCTTCCTTGCTGATCCCGGCGTGTTTCGCATCCCCGATCAATTCTCCCAATCGTTTTTCCAGCATCATCAGCTGTTTTTCCATCAGATAATCGGTATTGTATTCGCATACATAAAATCCTTTTCCCGCAACGGAACGGATCAACCCTTCTTTCTCCAGTTCTTCATAGGCGCGTTTGGTCGTGATCACACTCACCGACAGATCCGCTGCCAGATTCCGGATGGACGGCAGGGCCTCTCCCGCTTTCAACTCACCACTGACGATCGCATTCTTCAACTGATTAATGATCTGCTCATAGATGGCCAGTGTTCCCTGTGGTAATATGGTTATCTTAAGCATGGTCTCGTACCTCCTCGCAAACAGCAGCCTCTTCAATTTCCTGATCGATACACTTTTTCATAGACCAAAACGCCGGCAGGATCGCCATCACAAAAAATACCGCACAACAGATCAAAAATATGATATCAACTCTTTGCAGATCTTCCGTCGGCAAGGCAAACTGAAAAAGACTTCCCATAACGATCGCCGGTGTCAAAAACAGATTCAAAAGCATCGACTTATTCGAATTGCTGACCTGGCTTAAAAAGCTGGCCAGTATTCCGTTCAGAAAAATGTATCCTGCCGAGTACACATTGACCCCCTTCATCAGATACAATGTTCCGCACATAACACTCATCACGATCAGATGCAACATACACCGAAAATGATACGCGTCACGGATTTCCTGCAGTCTTTCTTCTCTGCTCCTCGGACACAGGTAATACATTTTTCCCCGTCGGATCGGATGTGTCATTTCGGAAAATGCCACCAGCAAAAATCCGATCATCAGTACCGTCTCACCCATGCCGCCCTTCCAGGAGAAGTTATCTTTTCCGAGCATCACCATCCGAATATAAATCGGTAGTACAAAAATCTCGAAATAGATCAGCATCGGTCGCCACGATTGTATCTTGCCGGTCAGGAAATATTCCTTCCATTGTTTTTTCAGCATCTCAATTCAACTCCCTTACTTTTGCCGTCCCACAGAATAAAAATACATAAACTCTTCAATCGACGGCGCTACACTGCTCAATTCTTCCGGAACACTTCTCCTGTGCGTGACCAGTGCCTTCGTTCCGTAGGCCCCCTTTTCTGATCCGATCACATTTTTCTCCGGGATATTGCGGATCAGATAATCTTCTCCGCTCACGATACGATAGCTGTCACGAAAGTTTTCCATATCCCCGGAGAAGATCAGTTCCCCGCCATCCAGGAACAGCAGATAATCTGCCATCCGGTCCAGATCCTCCGTCAGATGCGTTGCCAGCAACACCGAATGCTCGCCATCCGCGATAAACTCTTTTAAGATCTTCCAAAACGCTTCCCGAAATTCCGGATCAAAGTTTGCCGTCGGCTCATCCAGGATCAGGTACTTCGGCCGGATCGCCAGTGCAAAGGCAAACTGACACTTCAATTTCGCACCTTTGGACAGTTCCTTAAACTTCTTTTTCGGTGACAAGCGGAACTGTTCCAGCCGTTCCCGGTATAGGTCGTCATCATACGCTTCGTAGTAACTGCCGAAATACGCCGCATTCTCCGCCAAACTCAGCCGCCCTTCAAACAGTTCATCCACCAGAACACAACCCAGCAGCTTCCTCAGTTCTTTTTCGTTGCCATCGTATTCCAATCCGTCCACCTGCAGACTCCCAGCATCCGGTTGCAGCAACCCAAGCAGCAGATTCAGCAGCGTCGTCTTTCCCGCCCCGTTTCTTCCGACCAGCCCGCAGATATATCCCTCCGGTATCTCAAAGGTCGCATCTTTTAGCGTAAAACCGCCCAATCTCTTATGTATTCCCGAAAAAACGATCATGTTCTGTCCCTTTCCAATCGTCTCCGTGCATCCACTGTATATACGCTAATATACAGTTGCTATACAGTTTTGTCAACCCCTTTTCTTGCCTTCATTATCCCCTATATACCGTACCTCCCACATTCCTTCCCCACACAAAAGAGGCGGAGCATCCGCTCCGCCTCTCATACAACCTTATTACTTCTTCTCCTTCACCGGTACCAGCTCGATATATCCTCTCTCCCCTCTGGGCTCCAGCTGGATCCTCGGATTCTCCTCATCCCACTCATATCCGATGAACGCGGGATCATACTTCTTTTCGGCCTGCCAGATCTCTCCGATCGCCTGCTCATAATCTTCGTCGGCGAACGGTTCCCCGCGGAACAGAAGGAACTTTGCTGCCAGCAGATCCATGATCTCAAAACCTTCCGGTACGCTTCCGCTGTAATCCGCCTCTACTTCCACGCCCTGGACATACTCGTTCGTCACCGGCTTTCTCAAATGCTTCGGCAACCACATACACACCGGCTCTCCGCTGATGGATTTGATGCTGGTCAGCAGCCCCCACACATCACAGCCCACCTCTTCACAATAACTGAAGTACTCGTTTGCCTTGATGCCTCGCTTGATGATCACCTTTCTTGCCGGCTTCTCGATCACCTGGATAAAGATGTTTCTGATGTCTTTGTTCTCACTCATTTCGCTCACATTCCTTTCTTTGATTGGTTTGTCTTCGATCAGGGAAGGGGTAAACAGCCAGACAGGAACCGGACTCGTGGAATACTCCTTCGGGTTACAGCCGAACTCTCTTCGAAATGCCCGCTGGTATCCGTCAACACTTCCGAATCCCATATCCAGGGCGACATCCAGAACGGTCACCTGTTCATCTCTCAGTTTCAACGCGGACTTTGACAGTTTCAGGCGCCTGATGTAAACTGCCGGCGTCATATTCAGATACTTCTGAAACAATCGCCTTGCGTACCACGGCGAAAATGCCGATGCTTCTGCAAGATCTTCGATCGTAATATCCTCCTGAATATGTTCGCGGATGTAGTCCTGCATTTTTCTGACCGCTTCTCTTTGTTCGTCCATCTGCTTAACTCCTTGTGAGCCTATATTACTCTATCACAGGATTTTATCTCTCGACTTTTTTTGCTCTCTTACAAAAATGAACTGCGT
>CAMJAP010000127.1 GCA_946403625.1 uncultured Lachnospiraceae bacterium | reverse complement strand
TGATTGAAAACAATATGCCACATTATACTCCAAATAGAAGTTGATTGCAATATAGGGGGGAAGGCAAGAGAAACGCCGGGTGCCCTTTACTCAATCGAAATGCACCTTCCCAAAATAAATAGGGAAGCAACATCTCCCGATATCACTTCCCTCTCCATCTTCTTAATATCTGTTCGGCTTTTCTTCCGGTTCAGCTTTCACCGATCTGCGGTTGCAAACTTACCAGAATACATGGCCTCCGATCACGATGCCGTCGTGTGCGCCGGTTCGTCGGAAATGCGTTGCGCTGCCGACATTGGAGTAGCCGTTCAATGCATCCTGCGCTGCCTGTAAGCAGGAGGAATCGACACCCTTTGCGATCCGTCGGTCCAAAGCGCCGCATCCTGCCGGTGAGAACTGATGCGATGCATAGATCACACCGTACAGTGTGTTGGGATAAGCCCCGCTGCGTACACGGTTCATTACGACCGCACCGACTGCCACCTTGCCTTCATACGGCTGGTTGCCGGCTTCGCACTGGATCAGCGCTCCGAGCAATACCACATCCGATGCATCCGCTCCGTACACGCCGTAATACTGTTCCTGCTTGGCGGTCGTAGTCGTCGTTGTTGACTGTCTTGCAGCCTGTTGTCTGGCCGCCTGTGCCGCTGCTGCCGCTCTGGCCTGTGCTGCTGCCGCCTCTGCCTTTGCTCTGGCTTCCGCTTCCTCGCGCGCCTTGATCTCCTGCATCGTCTCGCCGTAATCCAATTGGAAAGCGATATCTGTATATTCTGTATTGATATATCCGTTCTCGCCTTCAAAGTCGATGGCTACCCATCCGTCTTCCTGCGAGACCACTTCGTAAACATCGCCTTCGGTCACCAGGCCATATACACCGGCCTCGGTCGAAGGCTCCATTCGTACGCGCAGTGTCTGTCCTGTTACGGTTGCGCGGTAAGATCCTACTTCCTCGGCTGCCGCTTTTGCTTCGTCTCCAAACAACAGATAATCGTTGCATACCCATCCGGATACCTTGCCGGATTCGATCAAGGTCCACCCGTCCGAATACTCGACGATATAACCGCCGCAGTCCTTGTACAGCTTGCCGACGATCTCCGATTCCTCGTTCGGCTCCTGTCTGACATTCACCGAAGAATACACATTGGCCATCACGATCGCACCGGGATTCTTCCATGCGTTGTTCTCCGCGATGATCTGTGCCACTTCTTCCTGGGTAGGTTCGATATTAAATTCTACATATTCCGCAGCGCCTGCCGCTCCCTCTTCCAATACCGCCCGTTCTGCGAGCTGTGCCGCGTTGCCGCGGATCGATGCTCCACACACCAGTATGGTGAAAACCGGAAGTGCCGCGATACCTGCTACGATACCTGCCTTCATACCTTTACCCTCGTAACCTTATGTCAACTTATTACGGAGTTATTTCAAATGTTACAAAACTGTTACATTTAAGTTGCAAGGCATAATAGCACAGAACATTTTGTTTGTCAAATTTTGGGCGTGCTAACATTTTTGTGCATTTTTTCCCGCTTTTGTGAAACAGTGTGAAACGCCCGTCTTTATTGACGATCCGCGCAGCCATGGGAATGTAAGCCCTTCCATTTCGAGGGATGCCCTTAAACAGGCGCCTTCATGCAAAAATCCCGCCAAAAGCGTGCTAATGGCGGGGTTTCGTTAACATAAAATATTCAGATTTACAGTTCTTTGTTACGCTCTGCAGCAGCCTCTACCGCATCGATCACAGCACCGCGGAAACCTGCCTCCTCGAGTACACGAACCGCTGCGATGGTGGTTCCGGCCGGGGAGCAAACCATATCCTTCAGCTCGCCCGGATGCTTTCCGGTATCGATCATCAGCTTGGCACTGCCGTATACTGCCTGCGCTGCAAACTCATACGCCTGCGCTCTGGGCATACCCTCTTCCACTGCCGCATCTGCCATTGCTTCGATGAACATAAACACATAAGCCGGAGCGGAACCGCTGACGCCGACTACGGCATCCATCAGTTTCTCCGGTACAACGCTTGCCTTACCGAAGGATTCCAGGATCTGCAATGCGATCTTCAGCTCATCTGCCGTTACCTTTTCGTTCGGGGTCGCTGCGGTGATGGCTGCACCGACCAATGCTGCGGTGTTGGGCATGCAGCGTACGCACTTGATATCGCTGCCCAGGTGCTCTTCCAGCCAGCCCAGTGTCTTACCTGCCATAATGGAGATCACCACCTGATCCTTACGCAGGTCCTTTGCAAATCCGGCAATAGCGTCTGCTGCGAACTGCGGCTTGACTGCCAGTACCAGATAGTCTGCTTCCTTTACAACGGCCACGTTGTCCTTGCCGGTGTGGATGCCGAATTCCTTCGCGCGTTTCTCCACCATAGCGTCGCTGACATCTACGCCGTAGATCTCGTCTGCCTTTACCAGGCCGTTCTGCAGCAGGCCGCCGATCATTGCGCCTGCCATATTTCCTAAGCCGATGAATCCGATTTTCATTTTGGGTACCACCTTTCTATGGGTAATTATAATAGTTTTAGTTGTTGACAGAACCAAGGCCCCTCATCCGTCGCTTCGCGACACCTTCCCCCCAAAGGGGGAAGGCAGGTATTATGCCCGGAAGCCGCGCTGGCGGGCGGATTCGTACATCAAAATTGCTGCGCTGACGGAGGCGTTGAGGGATTCCGTGGCGCCGGCCATCGGGATGATCACGACGCGCCCGGTGCGTTCGGCGGCGGCGATGGTCTGCGCCTGCAGGCCGTTGCCTTCGTTGCCGATCAGGAACGCGCAGCCCTTGGTGTAATCACACTCCGTATACGGAACTGCCTTGTCGGTCAGTGCGGCCGCATAAACCGTCACACCTTTGCTCTTCAGCTTTTCAAAACAATCCGGCAGATTCTCCTCGATGATGAAGGGAAGCCGGAGTACCGCGCCCATCGTGGAACGCACCACCTTGGGCTGATACGCATCGGCACAGCCTTTGCTTAAGATGATGCCGTCGGCTCCCGCTGCCTCTGCCGTACGGAAGATGGTGCCCAGATTGCCCGGATCCTGAATGTCCTCTGCCATAAGGAACATCGGCGCTTTCTTTCGCAGCAGATCGTCCCATGTATAGTCCACTCTTTTCACCAATGCCAGTACGCCCTGCGGTGTCTTTACATCCGACATCTTTGCCATCACCGTATCGGAGACCAACTCCGCGCCTTTGGGCATCGCGCCCAGCAGTTCCACACCACGCTCCGTTACATAGCACTCTACGATGCGCTCCTGCGGAACTTCCCGAAAAAGGCGTACTCCCTCCACAGGGAACACGCCTTCGTCTTCCCGCAGCCTTGCCTTATCCCGCAGGGCTGCGATATGCTTTACTTTTTCATTTGCTACCGATGTGATCACAGGATCTTACTCACTTCGTATTCGTATTCCGGAATGCTCTTTTCCATCGCCAGTGCTTCATCGATGTCAAAGTCCACAAACTTGCCGTGGCTCTGTGCCACCACGCGGTTGGTCTTGCCTTCGGTCAAAAGATCCGCTGCCATCGCGCCCATAATGGATGCGTAATAGCGGTCTTTACAGGTCGGGGATCCGCCGCGCTGCATGTAGCCCAGGATGGTTGCTCTGGTCTCCATACCGGTTGCCGCTTCGATTCGTCTTGCCATGGAAGTGGAGTGCCCGATGCCTTCCGCATTGATGATGATATGATGTTTCTTACCGAGCTTCCGGTTCTCAATGATATGATTGATGATGTTCTGCTCGTTGTAATCGTACTTCTCCGGGAGCAGGATATCTTCCGCGCCGTTTGCCACACCACACCACAAAGCGATGTATCCGGCACCGCGTCCCATTACCTCGATGATGGAGCATCTCTCGTGGGAAGATGAAGTATCTCTTACCTTATCGATGGCTTCCATCGCGGTATTGATAGCGGTATCAAAACCGATGGTATAGTCGGTGCAGGCGATGTCCAGGTCAATGGTGCCCGGCAGGCCGATGGTGTTGATGCCTTCGTGAGAAAGCTTCTGTGCGCCGCGGTAAGAACCGTCACCGCCGATTACCACGATACCGTCGATGCCATGCTTACGGCATACTTCTGCGCCTTTCTTCACACCTTCTTCGGTACGGAACTCCGCACATCTTGCCGTACCCAGGATCGTGCCGCCCAGACCGATGATCTCGGAAACCGATCTGCGGTTCATATCCACGATCTCTTCGTTCAAAAGGCCCTGATAGCCTTTCTTGATTCCTTTTACGTTTAAGCCGTTGGCGATGGCCTTGCGGACTACGGCACGGATCGCCGCATTCATTCCCGGGGAATCCCCGCCGCTGGTCAGTACACCGATGGTCTTTACTGTTTTTTCCGATGCTTTCGGCATAGTTTTCAGCCTCCCTTATGCCCTTTTTCAAGCGACCAATACGCTAAAAGTCATTTTATACGATAGCGTCCGCTTTTTCAATAAATTTTTGAGGATCCCGCGGTTTTATACGTCACGCGGATATTGTTTTCACCCAGCTGTTCCGACAGCGCCGCAAGCAGATCTTCGCTGATCGCCACCGAACGGTTGGCCGGCAGGGCTTCCACCGCCTTGGTATCCGCACAGTAGAGTTTCACGCTGTCCGTTCCGTCCGACGCATCCAGCAGCGGCTTTAACTTCTCCATCAGCGCTTCCTTCTGCTGCGCATCATCAAACTGCAGCCACAGCGTACGCGGGATTGCCGCAAAGTCCACGATGTTATCTGCCAGCAGTTTGCTGTTGCGCTCCTCTTCCGCATCCACACGGCCGCTGATCATCACCTTGCGGTCTTCCACCAGGATCTGCTGGAACTGCCGGTAAATCTTGGGGAATACGATCACCTCGATCTGGCCGACCATATCCTCCAGCGTGAGGAAAGCCATTGCCTCGCCTTTGGTCTTGGTGTATTTGATCTTGACGCTCTGGATAATGCCGCCCAGGACCGCCCTTTCCCCGTTGCCCACGGCAGGCGGCTCCGTGATACCGTCTTCTCCGGTCTCGCCCACCATCAGATCTGAGGTCTTGTTGGTGATCAGTTTATCCCACAGGCCGCTGTATTCTTCCAGCGGATGCCCGCTGATGTAGACGCCCAGCATTTCTTTTTCAAAGCCCAGGCGCATCTCTTTGGAATACTCGCCCAGCCCGATCGGCATCGCCACTTCCAGCTCCTGCTTGTCCTCTTCTTCTACCATATCAAACAGGCTCATCTGTCCGGCGATCGAATGCTTCTTGCCGCTCTGCACCGTATCGATCAGCTGCTGGTAAACGCTCATCATCTGCTTACGGGTGGCACCGAAGCAATCCAGCGCTCCGGCCTTGATCAGATTCTCCACCACGCGCTTGTTCATAATGTCGTGGTTCGCCATACGGGTGATGAAATCCCGCAGGCTCTTAAACGTCCCGTGTGCCGTACGCTCTTCTACGAGCCCTGCCACCACGCTGCGTCCCACACCGCGGATCGCCGTGAGCGCATAACGGATGCCGCCGTCCGCACTGACGGTGAAGCCCACATTTCCTTCATTCACATCGGGCGGCAGCAAACGGATGCCCATCTGTCTGGCGATCAGATTGTACTCTGCCACCTTCTCGGATTTTTCCATCACGGAGGTCATCAGCGCCGCCATGTATTCCACCGGATAATAGTATTTCAGGTACGCGGTCTGGTATGCGACCACCGCATAGCAAGCTGCGTGGGATTTGTTGAAACCGTACTTTGCAAAGTCGATCATCATATCGAAGACTTCCGCTGCCACATCCGCAGGGATGCCGTTCTTTACGCAGCCCGGAACTGCCTTGGGCCACTTTTCTTCCGGCAGGCCTTTTAACTTTGCATCTTCGATCTCCTGCGCATTGCCGTGGATAAAGATGCCGCGCTCGTATTCCATCACCGACTGCTTTTTCTTACTCATCGCACGGCGCACATTGTCGGAACGGCCCAGCGTATAGCCTGCCAGTTCCCGCACGATCTGCATAACCTGTTCCTGATAAACGATGCAGCCGTAGGTCGGCGCCAGGATCGGCTCCAGTTCCTTGCATGCATAGCGGATCTGCTCCGGATGCTCCTTGCGCACGATGTACTGCGGGATCATATCCATAGGGCCCGGACGGTACAGCGAGATGCCGGCGATGACATCTTCCAGACAGCCCGGTTTCAGTTCCTTCATGAAGTTTTTCATACCGGCACTTTCCAGCTGGAACACGCCCTCACATTTACCGGTGGAAATATAGGAATAGATCTTCGGATCGTCATAGCCCAGCACGTTAAAGTCCACACGCTTGCCCTGGGAATCCTCGATATTCTGGATCGCATTCTGGATCACTTCCAGGTTACGCAGGCCCAGGAAGTCCATCTTGAGCAGTCCCAGCCGCTCCAGGGTGACCATGGTAAACTGCGTGGTGATGGGGCTGTCCGCACCGCCGTTTAAGGGGACAAATTCATCTGCCGCCTCCGGACAGATAACCACACCGGCTGCGTGCATGGAAGTGTGTCTGGGCAAGCCTTCCAGCTGCATACACATATCCAGCAAGACCTTGGTCGTATCGTCCGTATCGTAGAGTGCCTTCAGATCCGGATTCATTTCCAGCGCTTTGGCCAGCGTCATGCCCAGTTCGCCGGGCACCATCTTGGCCAGCATATCGCACTGGCTGTAGGGCAGTTCCATGGCACGCCCCACATCGCGGATCACACCCTTGGCCTGCAGGGTACCGAAGGTCACGATCTGCACGACTTTTTCGTGGCCGTATTTTTCGCTGACATAGTCGATCACTTCCTGCCGGCGCTCCGGTCCGAAATCGACGTCGATATCGGGCATGGACACACGCTCGGGATTTAGGAATCGCTCAAACAGCAGGTTGTAGCGGATCGGGTCGATGTCCGTGATATGCAGACAATACGAAACGATACTGCCCGCCGCACTGCCTCGCCCCGGACCTACCGGGATTCCGTTCGTTTTGGAAAAATTGATAAAGTCCCATACGATGAGGAAGTAATCCACAAATCCCATGGTCTTGATGACATTCAATTCGTAATGCAGGCGCTCCTTCAGCTCTGTCCATGACAGGCTGCTGTTGGTCTGCGGATCGGTGCCCTGCGCTGCGGCTTTTTCCAAGATCTCATCCAGGCTCTTCTGCTTCACATCCTCGGTCTGATCCAGAATGCCCTGCGCGCCGCCGCTCAGATCCAGTTCGGTATCCTCCGCTACCAGGTAGCGTTCCTTCAGGCCGTCCTCGCAGAGCTTGTTCAGGTAACTCCAGGAATCATAGCCTTCCGGCACTTCAAAATGCGGCAGCTTGGTCTTGCCGAATTCGATGGTCACGTTACAGCGGTCTGCAATCTTCTGCGTATTCTCGATGGCTTCCAACGCATACGGGAACAGGGCACGCATCTCTTCTTCGCTGCGTACATAGAACTGTCCGCGCTCGTACCGCAGACGGTTTTCATCATTCACATGCGCCGCCGTCTGAATGCACAGCAGCACATCATGTGAATCGGTATCTTCTTTTAAGGTATAGTGCACGTCGTTGGTCGCCACCAGCGGGATGCCCATCTCCTTACTGATGTTGATCAGTTCCATATTGACCGTGCGCTGCTGCGGAATGCCGTGATCTTGCAGTTCCAGGAAATAATTATCCGGCCCGAAAGTATCGCGGAACCACGCCGCGGTCTCCCGTGCTTCCTGCAACTGGCCTCGTAAGATCTGTCTGGGCAGCTCGCCCGCGATACACGCCGACAGGCAGATGAGTCCCTCGTGGTACTGCTCCAGCACTTCTTTATCCACACGCGGCCGGTAGTAATAGCCTTCCGTAAAACCTTTGGATACGATCTTGATCAGGTTATGATAGCCCAGGTCATTCTCCGCCAGCAGGATCAGGTGGTTGTACCGCTCCTCCCCGCCGGTCATCTCTTTATCAAAACGCGAATGCGGTGCCACATACACCTCGCATCCCAGAACCGGTTTGATGCCCTCTGCCAGCGCCGCCTCGTAAAAATCGATCACGCCGAACATCACGCCGTGATCCGTGATCGCCGCCGCTGTCATTCCCAGTTCTTTTACGCGTTTTACGTAGTTCTTTATCTTATTGGAACCATCCAGTAGGCTGTATTCCGTATGTACATGCAGATGGGCAAAACTCATAATGTGGACCTCCGATCTTACAATGTATAATTTTATCCGTTCTGTTCTATTATGTCAAAATGTATGTTCGCATATTTGGACATTTGTTGTCGTTCGATAAAAAACACAGACACGGGGACGGTTCTTTTGTCTGACCGATGAAAGTTTTCCTCATCTGACTATTTCGGGTCAGACAATAAGAACCGTCCCCCTGTCTGTTTGGACATTTGTTGTTATAAAAAAAGCATCACCGGCGCATGTCGATGATGCTTTCCTTACCGTATACGGTTATGTTGTA
>CAMJAP010000126.1 GCA_946403625.1 uncultured Lachnospiraceae bacterium | reverse complement strand
TGCGTGTTTATGAAAATAAAAATATCATCCGTCCCGTCAAGGTGAATCCGGAGACCGGCTACCGCTATTATTCGGCGGATCAGGTACGGCAGGTGGAGTCGCTTTTGGAATTGCAGGAAATGGGCTTTTCGTTAAACGAGATCGAGCAGATCCTGTCGGGCAAACTTTCCAAGAATCAGATCGTGACATTGTTTGATGAAAAAGAGATCGCCCTGCAGGAGATGATCTGGAAGACAGAGGCCAAGCTGGAGGAGGTCAAGGCCATCCGCGAAAATATGGAAAATGGACCGGATGCACTGCGGATCAAAGAAATGACCGATGAGGAACGGGCGTGGTATCTGGCAAAACTGGTGGTCGTGAGTGACAAGAATGTCCGCCAGGCGATCAGCGAAGCAATATGGGTATAAAAGGACAGTCGGTGTAACAGCCGGCTGTTTTGTTGTTCTTGCGGAGTAGCGGGAATGTAATGCCGGTTTGCTGGTAAGTGCAGTGGTTTGGGGTTATAATGAGAGTATCCGAAACGAGAGGAGGAAATGTACTATGGCTTACGAAGAAGTAGAGATCATTGAAGAAGACGGCAAGAAGATAACTAAAAAGAAAAAAGGCGTGAAAGAAGCGGCCAAGCAAGGCGTTTCCTTCGGTACGGCGCTGGCTATGGTGATCAGTTATACCAACTGGCATTCCATCGGATGGGCGATCCTGCACGGATTGCTGAGCTGGGTATATGTGATCTATTATATTATCCGGTATTGAAAAGAAAGGGTGAAGTTCTATGTTTATGATGGACAGCGTGGAATCTTATATGCGTCTGGTGGTTTTGGTGATCGTCCTCCTGTCGTTTCTGGGACAATACATCGTCAACCGGTTTCACCAGCCTTATGCGGAAGAAACCGAAGACGGATACATTGTGTATATGTACCAAGCAAGCAAACGCGGAGGCAGATATCATGATTATACCTTCACGGAAAAAGACGGCGGTTTGGTGTATAAACCGAAGATGTCGCGGTTGTTGCTGTATGTGGGAGGTATGATCTTTGCGACGGCGATGGTGTATCACTCCTTCCATATGGAGGGAAAAACCCCGGGGGAAATGGTGCATATTCTGTTGCTGTTTGGTGTGATGATGCTCGGAACGGCGGCTTCCGGACCGATCATGGCATATGCGTTTTTGCGGAGAGACGATTGAAGCGGCTTCTGTATATCAAAGGAATGTCAGGGATGTGAATTGTTATCTGTAAGAAGTAAGAAAAGCGCAGTCGATATCGCGGCTGCGCTTTTTTGTTTGCTTGTGGGGGGACGAAAATATTTTTGAAAAAGAATATTGACAGTGTGTATATAACTGTGTATACTGTGTATATCGAAAGGGATATAACAGCTACACACGGAGGATATGGTTATGTATATGTTTCAATGCGAGCATCTGAATAAGAAGCTGGATCCATACACCTTAAAAGATATCAGCTTTGCGATCGAGCCGGGAACGGTGCTCGGAGTGATCGGCATCAACGGCGCCGGCAAGACCACGCTGCTTCGATCGCTGATGGGGAGCTACCGGCTGGATGTTGCACCGGAGGATGGCGGGGAGCTTTTCCTGGACGGAAAACATTTTCGCAGAGACAGGAAAGAATACAAAAGCAGCATGGCGTATGTGTTGCAGGATTGTCCGTTCAGTATGAACATGACCGCGAACGAAATCGGGGAACGCTACGGATATTATTACGAAGGCTTTGACCTGCAGAAGTACCGGGAGTTGCTCAAAAAATATGAGGTATCGGAGAAAAGGATGTGGCTGAGCACCATGTCCAAAGGGCAGCTCATCCGCCTGCAGCTTGCCTTTGCGCAAAGCTATCCGGCCAAGCTTTACATTATGGATGAGCCGGCCGGAAATCTGGATGCGGAATTTCGGGAGGAGTTTTACGATAGGATCCGCGAACTGGTAGCAGACGAGCAAAGATCGGTGATCCTATCCAGCCACCTGGTGACGGAACTGGAACACATTGCCGATCAGATCCTCTGGATCGGAAGAGATGAGAACGGCGGATTCCAAAGATATTTCGGCGGGATCGACGAGCTGAAGGAACGATACCGTATCCTGTCGGCGGACAAAGAAGCGGAAGCGGTACTCCCGAAAGATATGATCGCCGGTTCCCGGATACGGGAGACACACAGCGAGTATCTGCTTTATCGCGAAGACGGTAACTTTGCGGAAAGCCTGACCACCGGGGAATGGAGATTTCCGGATCTGCAGGAGATCATGTACTATACGGAAAAGGAGAGTGCACAGGAATGAAAACGAACGATTCGCATATCAAAGATTACTTTCGCCAGGAACTGGCAGCGTTCAAGGCAAGACCGGTCCTTCTGGTACCGCGCCTGTGCTTTATCTATTTGGTGCTTTGGGCAGGAACGATGCAGTGGATTATTATGACGTTTGGTCAGATTTTTTCCATCGGTTTTGTATTCGCATCCGAGGAAGAAAAACTCATTCCCTTTACGGACGAAGAGATCAAACAAAGAAAACGCACCAGAGTGCGTATGGTGTGGCTGCGGTATTTGATCGTCGGATTGGGGAGTTATGTGGTGATGTTTTTCCGTACAAATTTTGCGGGAATGCCGGAGGCGGTGATGCGCCGACCGTATCTGTACGCGGCATTCTTTATCCTGCAGATGGTATTCGTATACCATTCGTTACAGGAACAGGTGATTGACCGGACAAAAGATGGTCGCCGGAATTTCCTTGGGCGGCCGGCACGCGCCTATGTATTCGAAACGATCCCGAATATGATGTTCTTCGCCTATGCATATGGCCTTGCCAAAGGAATGGGTTCCGATTCGTTTGCTACGATGGGAAGGGAATGGATCCATGTGCTGGTCCTGTTGATCGCAGCTTTGCTTTTGAGCATTGACTGTGCGTATCGTTACAAAAACTGGAAATTGCTGGATCATATACCGGAAGTGAATCCGGTGGAACTTGCGAAAGGAGGCAGGGCATGAATATCACGGTACAGACCAAGAGCGGACTGCCGATCTATGAACAGATCGAAAGACAGATCAAAGAAATGATCGTATCCGGTGCGCTGAAGGAAGGGGAAAGCCTGCCGTCAATCCGGGCACTGGCAGCGGATTCCAAGATCAGTGTGATCACGGTGAAACGGGCCTATGAGGATCTGGAAAAGGAAGGGATGATCTATTCGGTGCAGGGCAAGGGATTTTATGTGGACAATCCGGACCTGCAGTATATGAAGGAAAAGCAGACACTGGGCGTGGAAGAAAAACTGGGAGAGTGGGTGAAACTCGCCAAAGATGCGGGAATGTCTCTGGAAGAAGCACAGGATATGCTGGGAATATTATGGGAGTGAGACGGATATGATCGAGGTAAAAAACATCAGTTATGCATATGGTCGTTCGATTGCAAAAGGCAGCAAGCGTTTTGAAGTAAAGGACGCATCGCTGCAGCTGGAGGCCGGATATATCTCCTGTCTTTTGGGAAAGAACGGTGCTGGAAAGACGACACTGTTGAATCTGATCTACGGAATGCTCAAACCGCGCAAGGGAGAGATCCGCTGGAACGGAGAAAAACTGGACCGCAAAACGATGAACGATTACCGGCAGCAGGTGGCCTATGTGGGAGAAACCTGGTGCTCCGAAGGGCTTACGGTGGAGCATAATACGGAACTGCTGGCATTGTTGTATCCGGAGTTTGACCGGGAGTATTATGACAAAATCATGAAGCTGGCCGGTATGGACCGTGTCCGGCAGACCATTTACGGAAAGCTTTCTAAGGGCGAGCGGGTCAAGACGGAGATTGCGTTTGCGCTGGCCAGAAAGCCGCAGTTTCTGATCCTGGATGAGCCACTGGCCAATATCGATCCGGTCTTCAAAACGGATATTCTGGAGATACTTCGGCAGGGCGTGGAAGATCACGAAACCGGGATACTGCTCAGCACCCATCTGCTGGATGAGATCGCATCGATGGTAGATTTTATCTATGTGATGGAAGACGGGAAGATCACAAAGAGCGGCAGCCGTTTTGAACTGCTGGGCGAAGATGAATCGGTATCACTGAAGGAAGTTTTGAAAAGCGGACACTAAAGGCTACGGACGGGGGATAGGACGATGGAAAAGAAAAACGGATTGTATCAATTCAGAGATTTTATGGCAAAGGCAAACAGTGATATGAACGGATGGCTGGTCATCTGGCTGAGCGGGCTGGTGATCGGGCTCTGGGTAAATCGGGCGAGGACGAACAGTACAGGGGAAGATGTCTTCGGGATCTATAGTTGTCTGGTCCTGCTGCTGATCCTGACCGCGGCAAAGGCCTATGCGGACAAATATACGAAACTGTATGTGTCGGATGTCTCGCCGGAGGAGGCGATGGTATTTGCCAATACACGGGTGACGGATGTCGTAAAGAGCCACAGTTTTGATATGGCGGCATACTACGGCTGGATCGTAAAGGGATTTGCACCGGTACAGATCGTATCTGTGATCGCGGCGCTGATCGTGGGCGCAGCCGGCGCATTGCCGATGCAGATCGTGGTGGTGGATTGTGCGATGTTCCTGCTGGTACCGGAACTCGTATTCCTGGTGAAGTACGCAAGCGCAGCGTATCGGAATACCCATTCGGCTGCGGCTTTGGCGTGGATCCTTTCGGGGGCGGCGGACCGTATCCTGGGCTTTGTGAGAATCTTTGCCGTGGCAGTGGCGTTTATTATGATCGCGGGTTCGATAATGGCAGAGATCAGTGCCCATACGCTGATGGCGGGGATCGATCCGTCGGAAGTGGTGCGGTTTTCCTCCCATGCGGATGTGCCCATGATCGCCGGAATGTTCGTGATCGTGGTATTCAGCGAGATCTTTTCGGATACAGACCGGGAATCGAATGCAGCATTGGTGGGCAACTGGAGGAAGAAGAGAAAATATGTCATTGCGGGATTGCTTGCACTGATCGTTGTGATTGGCGGAATCTTTACCTATGTGAATAATTGCGAAAATGTAAAACTGACCGAGGATACGATCACGGTAAGATCGCATGGAGAAAGCAGAAAATATACTCTGGACGATATCAGTGGCTATGAAGTGTACGGCAGCGATGGGCTGCAGATGAATGTGACTTTTACCGACGGTACGGTGACAAACATCTTCCGGTCTGCGGCAGACGATACCCCGGCGTGGAGAGAGCGGTATTACAGCGATTATAATTATGCGGCGGAACTGGCAGAAAAACTGGCGGACCGCGGCGTACGCGGAACGATCGGCAATGTGAACGGGCTGGAGAACTATGTAAAAGGTCTTGATAGACAATGCATCGAGGGGTATGATAAACTAATGAAGATCATTACAAACGGATAGTATTTCAGGGAGAACGAATGAAAGAGATACGACAACAAAAACTGACAGGGGAGAGAGCATTATACGGCAGTCACGATCTGAGGATCGTGGACTGCCTTTTTGAGGATGGCGAATCTCCGTTAAAGGAAAGCAGCGGGCTGGAACTGCTCGGCTGCATGTTCCGTTGGAAATACCCGCTGTGGTATTGCAAGGATGTTGCAGTGACGGATGGCGTATGGTTTGATATGGCGCGTGCCGGTGTATGGTATTCCGACCGGATCCGGGTGGAACACGCACAAATCCAGGCACCGAAGAATTTCCGCCGTTGCAGGGACCTGACACTTACGGATGTGGTCTTTACCGACGCAAAGGAAACACTCTGGCATTGCAGCGATGTGAAAATGAAGGATGTGTCGGCAAAAGGCGATTACTTTGCCATGAACTGTGCGGATATGGAGATTGATCACCTGACGCTGGACGGCAACTATTCCTTTGACGGTGTGAAAAATGTGACGATCCGCAATTCCAGACTGCTTTCGAAAGACGCCTTCTGGAACAGCGAGAATGTGACGGTATACGATTCCTTCATCAGCGGGGAATACCTGGGCTGGAATTCAAAAAATCTCACGCTCGTCAACTGTACGATCGAGAGTCTGCAGGGAATGTGCTACATTGATAACCTGATGATGAAAAACTGCAAGCTGATCAATACGACGCTGGCCTTTGAATATGCGGATGTGGAAGCGGAGATCTCTACGGCGATCGACAGTGTATTCAATCCCAAGTCGGGAACGATCCGCGCGCCGTTTATCGGTGAGCTGATCCTGGAGAAGGACCGCATCGATCCGGGAAAGACCAGGATCCTTTGCGATGCGGTGGAGAAGCATTCCGAGCATCCGGAATGGGTGGAGACGAAAGTATGAAATACGATTTTGACCATGTGCCGAACCGGCGCGGAACCGATTCTCTCAAGTGGAATGTGAACGAGGATGAGCTGCCCATGTGGGTGGCGGATATGGATTTTCCGGCGGCACCGGAGATCCTCGAAGCGATGCGTACGAGATTAGAGCACGGGGTGTTCGGTTACAGTGAGGTGGCGGATGCCTGGTACGACGCCTACATCGGCTGGTGGCAGCGGCGGCACGGACTTGTGATCGAGCGCGACTGGCTGATCTTTTGCACGGGAGTGATCCCGGCCATTTCATCGACGGTGCGGAAACTCACGACACCGAACGAGATCGTGGTGATCCAGACGCCGGTCTACAATATCTTTTACAATTGCATCCGGAATAACGGTGCCCGTATCGTGGAAAGCCCGCTGATCTATGACGGGCGGGAGTATTCCATGGATCTGGCGGACCTGGAAAAGAAGTTTGCGGATCCGCAGACTACGCTGATGCTGCTGTGCAATCCGCAGAATCCTTCGGGAAAGATCTGGGACCGGGAAACGCTGGCACAGATCGGTGAACTGGCAGCGAAATACCATGTGACCATCCTTTCGGATGAGATCCACTGCGACCTGACCCGACCGGGGACGGAGTATGTTCCCTTTGCTTCGGTTTCGGAAACCTGTCGCAGAGTGAGCATTACCTGTATGGCACCGACCAAGGCATTCAACCTGGCGGGCTTGCAGACGGCGGCGGTATGCGTACCGGATCCGTTCCTGCGACACAAGATCTGGCGGGCGCTGAATACGGACGAAGTGGCAGAACCCAATGTATTTGCGGTACCGGCAGCCGTGGCGGCATTTGAAAAAGGCGGCGACTGGCTGGATGCGCTGCGGGAGTATGTCTTTGCCAACCGTGCCGTTGTGGAAGAGTATCTTGCGCGGGAGTTGCCGGAGCTGCATGTGGTTCCCGGGGATGCCACCTATCTGCTCTGGATCGATGTGAGTAAGGTGAGTACGGACAGCAAACGACTGGCGGCAGAACTGCGGCAGCGCAGCGGACTGTTTCTTTCGGCCGGTGCGATTTACGGCGGGGACGGCGCACGATTCCTTCGTATGAATATCGCGTGCCCGCGGGCGACCGTACTGGACGGCTTGGAGCGGCTCAAAAAAGGCGTCAAAGGGTAAGGAACTTGTGGGATAAAACCAACATTTCATAAAGGGGGTATGAAAAAATGCAAAAAGTAAAGTGGGGAGTTTTGGGAACGGCCAACATTGCGAGAGGATGCACGATCCCGGGAATGCAGCAGGCAGAGAACTGCGAGCTGTGGGCGATCGCCGGCCGGAGTCTTGCGAAGGCAGAGAGCTTTCAAAAGGAGTTTGGCTTTGCAAAGGCTTACGGCAGTTACGATGAACTGCTGGCAGATCCGGATGTGCAGGCGGTCTATATTCCGCTGCCGAACGATCTGCATCTGCCCTGGGTGAGGGCATCCCTGCAGGCAGGCAAGCATGTGCTGTGCGAGAAGCCGCTTGCGATGAATGCGGCGGAAGCGGAAGAGATGTATCGGACCGCCAAGGAAAACGGCGTGATCCTGATGGAGGCCTATGCTTATCTGCACAGTCCGTATGTGACAGCGCTGAAGAAAGATATTGCGGACGGGCTCATTGGCGAGATCGATTATATCGAGTCGGCATTTATTACCCAGGGGTATCACGAAGATTTCCGTTTGCACAAAGAGCAGGGCGGCGGTGCGATGTACGACCTGGGATGTTACTGTACCACGATGATCCTGTCGCTGGTGGATTCGGAACCGGAGTTTGTAAAGGCAAATGCGGAGTTTTCGGATCTGGGCGTGGATCTGATGACGGCGGCATTGCTTCGTTTTGAGAATGGAGTACGGGCATCTTTTAATGTAGGAATGATGCTCGGCAAGAATACCAATTCCCGTTTTGACCGCCTCTACATCCACGGTACGAAAGGCAGTATCCGCTCGGATGTGGAGTACAACCAGCAGGGGGAGGTATCCTACCGGATCTATACCGCGGATGCGATGATCGAGCGCAGGATCACGGTGCCGCAGAACTACGCGATGGAAGTGGGGCAGCTGGGCCGGTGTATCCTGCAGGGAGAGCAGCCGCACATCACGCCGGAGTTTTCGCTGCGGAACGCAAAACTGATCGACCGGGTGCTGGCAGAGATCGGATATTAAATGAAAAAAGACGGCAATCACGATCGTGTGATTGCCGTTTTTGCTCCCTACTTGTCTTTTATGTGGGGTTGTAGTACAATACAGATTGCTGTTTTGCGGCAACGGGTCGCAGATATCGTATTTTTAGGAGGAAGAAG
>CAMJAP010000125.1 GCA_946403625.1 uncultured Lachnospiraceae bacterium | reverse complement strand
TATGTGCGATATGAAAGTAGCAACTATTGTTTTCAGGTTGCATGCTCCGTGGGTACACAGCCTGAAAGAAAAGAGAATGATTGTAAAGAGCCTTGTGGCAAAGCTGCAGAATAAGTTTCATGTATCTGCAGCCGAGGTGGATGAGCAGGATACGCATCAGATAATCGTTATCGGTGTAGCGGTTATCGTACCCAATAATGCGATGGCGGATAGCGTGATGGACGAAATCTCAGCATTCCTGGAAGAGAATACGGAAGCGGAGATACTTGATGAAATGCGGGAAATCAGGTGATGGGGCTGATGTGGAAGGGATATTGGAAAACTGTGAGGATTTGCGATGAATCTTGACCAGAGTATCGAAAAGATATGTGATATATTGGAAGAATCATCTTATGTGGTCTTTCTGGGCGGTGCCGGGGTTTCCACAGAAAGCGGGATTCCGGATTTTCGCAGCAAAAATGGACTGTACCATAAGAAGCAGAAGCGTTTTATGGCTTTTCGGCCGGAGTATCTCTTAAGTAATGAGTGTCTCAGGAAGAAACCGGAAGTCTTTTTTGAATACTATCGGGAGAATCTGGACGCACGGAATGTACAGCCGAATGCCGCACATTATGCGTTGGCAGCTATGGAGAAGGCGGGACAGCTGGAAGGGATCATCACACAGAATATCGACGGCCTCCACCAGAAAGCAGGGAGCAAGAATGTGCAGGAAATCCACGGCACAATCTGGGAGAACCATTGTATGTCCTGTGGCAAGGCATATGATGTGAACTATATCTTTGATAGCAGGGAAGAAGTACCGCACTGTGCAGAATGCGGCAAAACAGTACGCCCCGATGTGACTTTATACGGCGAGATGCTGCCCGGCCGGGCATATGATAATGCGATCGGGATGATCCGTATGGCAGACTGCCTGATCATAGGTGGTACCTCCCTGGAGGTGGGATCCGCCGCCCAGCTGGCACATATGTACCACGGCAAGAGTCTGATCATCATCAACAAAAGCAAGACCAGGATGGAAGGAAAAGCGGATGTAGTCGTGCACGACAGCATTGGGGCAGTCTTAAGCAGTGTAACCGATCTTATGGGGATTGGCGAGCGAGCTACATAAAAATGAGATAGCGTTTTAACTAGGGCAAATGAAAAACTAAATTCTACCGGTCCCCCTCGTTGGATTTGTGAAATAAGTCACGGAAAATGATCCCTAATGACACTGAACTGAAAGAAACTATACATCGGATTACGGCCGGAGTCTGACGAAGATTATGAACGAGGAGAATGATAAACTGAACATTATACATAGATTTGATGAGTTCTATCAGGAAAAAGTGCGGCTACGGGAGCAGTTTTGTGATGAGATGCTGGGAGACATGAGTTGCCGGACGGGTATACATTACTGGATGAAGTAATGCTTAGTTGGGGAGAATAGACCTATGGTTGGAAAATATAAGGTTATTACGCTATGTGGCAGTACACGGTTTAAAGATTCCTTTATGGAGACGCAGAAGCGCTTGACCCTGGAAGGGAATATTGTTATCAGCGTTGGGTTATTTGGGCATTCCGGTGATGAAGAAGTCTGGGAAGGCATGGATGAAGGTGCTCTGTCCAAGACCAAAGAGATGCTGGACGATATGCACAAGCGGAAAATCGACATGGCAGACGAAATATTTGTCATCAATGTTGGAGGCTATATCGGTAGCAGTACCCAATCTGAAATTGAATACGCCGAGAAAGCAGGAAAGCCTGTTTGCTATCTCGAGGGAACTGATAACTGATTTATGTACGAGAGGTGACTGTATGCGCAGAAATAAAAACAAACAAAATCCCTCCTGGCCATCAATTTATCCCATAATTCCCCGGGAACGCAGATACAGTGACAAAGGAAGGCAGATATATGAAGAGTTTGGGTATCGATGCATATACTGTGGCTTCCGACTTTTGCGTTATGCAAGCGATGACCCGCTGTTGAAAAATTATATGGCGACGATTGATCATATCTTGCCGAAAGCCAGAGGAGGGGCAAATAATGATGATAATAAAGCCCCATGCTGTGCATGGTGTAATCATTCAAAGGGTTCCAGGACGAACGAAGAATTTCGACAGGCGCTGATGGATAATGAATTTCCGGAATTGTTAAAGGCGCGCTATAAGTTTCGGACTGAAATATATGGCAAGGTATATGATATTGACTGGGAAGGAAAGTTTTACATTGTCCGGTTCAATTCCGGCAGCGAGATGAAAAGGTTTCGGGGGATTGTAGATCTGATCCAGATGAAACAGATACAGGAAATCGAACATAAGGCTCTGGAAAAAGGGGAGAAGATAATTGTTATGTTTTAAGTATAAAGGGAGTTGTGAGGATTTAATATGATACTGTTTATCAATGCCTGTGTCAGGGCAGGATCAAGAACAAAGAGAATAGCGGATGCGTATCTGGCAAAAGTATCGGAACCGGTAACGGAGTTGAAGCTGGGGGATATTGTATTTCCGGTGACGGATGAGGCATTTTTGAAGAAGAGGGACGGGCTTATTGCCGGCGGGCAGTTCTCGGATCCGATGTTTTCGCTGGCCAGGCAGTTTGCGGAAGCCGACAGGATCGTGATCGCGGCGCCTTATTGGGATCTGTCATTTCCCGCTGCGTTAAAGCAGTACTTTGAACATATCAATGTCCTGGGGATCACATTTGAGTATACGCCGGAAGGATATCCCAGGGGATTATGCAGGGCGGATGATCTGTGCTACATAACGACCGCGGGAGGAAACTATTGCCCGGAAGAGTTCGGCTTTGGATATGTTGAGGCGCTGGCACAGAATTTCTACGGGATAAAGGAAGTATGGCAGATCAAAGCGACCGGTTTGGATATTATGGGGGCGGATGTGGAAGGGATCCTTGAAGAAGCGCTGCAAAGAAAAAATTGAAAAAGTCCTAAAGGGCTAATTGCGACGCGAAAGTATTGAAATAAAACGGGCATATATCGAACACGATATAATTATATGCTATAATATATCGCGCTCGATATATTTATATTGACATAAAGATATTGTCATGGTACCCTATGTATGGAGGGCGTGTACCATGAGTGATTTCCAAAAGTTTTTGGATGAAAATCTGTCCGGCGTTAGCCTGGATAAAAATGACGCGGTTATAGACATACCTGAAGATTATGATATCTATAAGGAGATCCGGGATATGATCATCGCATTCAGGCACGATAGTCATATGACTCAGAAGGAACTTGCGGCCAAGTGCGGCATTACACAGGCAAATATCAGTAACCTGGAAAAGGGAACATCAAAGCCTACGATTGAGTCGTTAAAGAAGATCGCGGATGCTTTCGGGATGCGGCTGGTTGTCGAATTTGTCGGACGGGAGGTTGAGTGATGGCTTTTTTCAGTAAACTTTACATTGACCGGTATAGAGGGATAAAGGCTCTTAAGATTGATGAGCTTAAGGGGGTTAATCTTGTTGTTGGAGATAATAACTGCGGAAAGACAAGTGTGCTGGAAGCGATACAGCTTCTCCGCACCTCCGGCAATCTGGCAAATGTATATCGGGTTTCGAGACAGAGGGATAGTATTGCGGTCAGCAATGCAAATTCCATATTTGATAATTTTATATGCATGTTTCCCAGAGATAGGGAGGGGGCGTGTGAGATATCCATATCCGGGATCTGTAATGACAAAGCGATATCTTTTGACCTGAAGGGGAAGAAGGACAGAGTTATGCTGGATACAAAAGAACTCTCTGTACGGAAACTTCAGTTTTCGGATATCCCATCAGGCGAGATTGAAGCGGACACATTTGATGGAGAAATCAGACTCGTATACGGTGACCAAGAGAAGGTGAACAGGATCAGTGTTAATCAGTATTCAAGTGTAACGGGCACACCTTCGTCAGATAAGAACAGCTTCAGCATAGTTTATGTAGCGCCGTTTGAGCATCTGAGGGGAAGTGTTGTCAATCAGATACTGAAAAACGAATCCTACAAACAGATCTGTGTGAAGGCATTGCAGCTTTTTGATCTGGAGATCGAAGATATTATGATCTTTAAAAGTGATATCGGAAACCGGCCTGTTGAGTTTATCAGGCATAAGATCCTGGGGGATATGCCAATCTCTTCCTATGGAGATGGCATCAAGAAAGTGTTGGCACTTGCGAACGCGATCGCACAGGCGGCTGACGGGATACTTCTGATCGATGAAGTGGAGACAGCTATCCATAAGAAGTATTTTGATGATATCCTGAGATTCATAGTTAAGGCCTGTAAGACCTTTAAAGTACAGGTATTTATCACGACACATAGTATAGAAGCGATAGACGGATTGCTTGCGACGCAGGATTATGATGAGCAGGATGTTTCTGACGACATATGTGTGTGTACCATCAAGAGAGCCTCGGATGCTTCCTATTCCAGAGTGCTCTCCGGACGTGAGGTATATGAAAACAGAGAAGCCTTCGGATTTGAGGTGCGCCTATGAATAAGATCATATTGTGTGAAGGCGAGACCGATGCCATTCTTCTGAGCTATTATCTTGGAAAGGTGGCAGGCTGGAATTTTTGTAAGAAACCGCCGGTGAATATAGCAATCAAGCCGGATCGGTTTGATCAATCAGCGAACTGGTACGAAAAAGGAGAGGATAGATTGCTGATATGCGCTGTTGGTGGTAAGAGTAATGTGAAAGCCTTCTTTAGGGACAAGATAATACGGCCGATTGTAGGCTGATATGGGGGTGCATTATGAGACTTTTAACGATTAACGGATCACCGGCAGGGGAAAACAGTATCACGCTGCAGACCATGCGATATTTGGAAAAACTGTATCCGCAGATCAGCTACGCGACGATACATGCAGCCTGGAAGATCCGCAGTCTGGAGACGGATTTTTCTGAGGCGGAACAGATGCTGAAAGAAGCGGATCTTATCGTCTTTTGCTATCCGGTCTATACATTTCTGGTTCCGTCACAACTCCATCGCTTTATCGAATTGATCAAAGAAAAAGACATCGACCTGCGGGGCAAATATGTGACACAGATTACCACTTCCAAGCATTTTTATGATACCACGGCACACGAATATATCCGGGAAAACTGTCTGGATCTGGGGATGAAATATATCCGGGGCTTGTCTGCGGACATGGAAGATCTGCTGCATGAGAAAGGGCAAAAAGAAGCCCAAGGGTTCTTTCGGCATTTGTTGTGGTCTGTAAAACATGCTATGTTTGAGTGCACGGAAGGAGCAGAGCAGCACATCGAAACCCTGCACAGTGCCCAAATACCCGGAAAAGAACATCCCAAATCGGAAAGAAAGCATGTGGTGGTAGTAACGGATCTGGCGGAAGGAAATGCACGGCTTGCTTCGATGATCGAGCGGTTCCGGGCGCAGCTTCCCTATCCAAGTGATCTGGTGAATCTGCATACATTTCCCTTTGCCGGCGGCTGCCTGGGCTGTTTTCATTGCGCTTCGGACGGCAAATGTATCTATAAAGACCGCTTTGATGACTATCTGCGGGAGCGGATTCAGACGGCAGATGCCACGGTGTATGCCTTTTCCGTAAAGGATCATTCTATGGGATACCGCTTCAAGCTATATGATGATCGCCAGTTCTGCAACGGACATCGTACGGTGACGATGGGAAAACCGGTGGGCTATCTTGTGGACGGTATGTTCCGCAGGGAAAACAATCTGAAGACGATGCTGGAAGCCAGAGCACAGGTGGGCGGAAATCTCCTTACGCATATTGCGGGAAACGAAGGGGATGTGGATCCGGAGATCGATCGGCTCTGTGCAGAACTCAGTTTTGCGCTGAAACAGGAATATACGCAGCCGGCAAACTTTTACGGAGAGGGTGGCCGGCGTATCTTCCGGGATCTGATCTATCAGATGCAGGGGATGATGCGCGAAGATCACCGGTTCTATAAAAAGCATGGCTTCTACGATTTTCCGCAGAAAAATCCGGGGAGGATCCTTGCGATGTATCTGGTAGGTGCGCTGACAAGCAACCCGAAGTTGCTGCAGAAAAGCGGCGTATCGATGACGGAGGGAATGTTGATGCCGTATAAAAAAGTGATTGAAAAGGCAAGAAAAATATGAAAAGAGTATGTGAAATGCAGACCGGGGCGGCTATTCTCGTATTTTACTATTGCGTCCGATGGCGTATCCGAGAATGAACGCGGTCAGCACAAGGCTGATAACAGCGATTAATCCTTCAATCGTTAACATCGGCAGAACCTCTGAATAGTTGAAAAATATTCCTTGACCTGGCCGTAACGGCCAGGTTTATTATAATGTCCGACAACGAAAAGGAGGACATTATATGAAAGATCTGAGCCTAATGACATGGAAAGAGATCAAACAGACGGATAAGGAAAAAAGTATCGTATTTGCAGTATTGGCGCCGATCGAAGAACATGGTCCGTGCCTTCCTCTTGCGACGGATCTGATCGAAGGAGAGCATTGGAGCCGGGGAGCGATGAAAGAGATCGAGGAGAAGGACGGGATCGAATGTTATTATCTGCCGTCGTTTCCAATCGCCGCTGCATCGGTAAACCGTTTTTACGGTTCGGTTCATTTTTCGATGAAAACAACCTGCGAAGTGACCTGCGAGATTTTGGAAAGTTTAAGGCATATGGGATTTCAACATATCATTGTGATCGCTTCGCATGCGGATCCGGACCATCAGATCGCTGTGATCAAGGCGATCCGAAGGATCAATAAAAAGTACGGGGTATGTGCATTGGCTCCGATGGGAGCGATCTTCGAAGGCAATGGTATAGAAGCGCCGGAAGATGTTAAAGAATTGGAAAAAGAGTACGGGAATGACTTTCATGCAGGCTGGATTGAGACATCGAGTTTGCTGGCTATCGATGAAACCTGTGTAAGAGACGGTTACAAAAATCTTCCGGACACCTGTATTTCGGAAAGGGATATGATCTCCAAGGAAAAGCAATTGCAGGCCATGGGGAAATACGGATACATCGGAATGCCGCGCCTCGCCACAAAGGAGCTCGGGGATCATCTGAATCAGAACTGTATTGCATCCATACATGAAGCAGTGATAAACTTCTATCATAGAAAAGGTTATGATAAGTATGACGAGTATTTTTTGTATAAGATACTACCGCTACATCTGGGATTTCTGAGCGTTTTCGGTAAAGTGAAAAGAGGGTAACGATTCAGAATGGATACGAAAAGGGAAGGTGAACAACAGATGTATACACGAGGACAATTTGCGATCATAGGAAAAATAGGCAGGAAGGCACTCCGGGTATATGATGAAGAAGGGTTGCTGGTTCCTGTATATATAAACCGGGAAAACGGATATCATTATTATGATGAGAAACAGCTGACGGATCTGGAGAAGATCAAAAGGCTTCGAAAGATAGGGCTGTCGATTTATGAAATAAAACAGATATTGACCGGGAAAACCACAGAGAAAGAGCTTGTAGACTGCAAGATCAAAGAGATCGATTCTTATTTGCAGGAAGTACGTGAACTTGCAAAGGAAGAAGAAAAGGAAGAGGAAATATCCCAAAGTATTACGCCGGATCGTTGTTCTTTTGAAAGATGTACCTGTTTATATACCGACGAGAATATGGAAAAAGAAAACCTGGGAATTTCCGTCGGAAAACTATATGAGAAGGCAGCAAGAGAAGGCATGGTTCCCGCGGGCAGTCATTTTGTCATATACGCAGATCTTTCGAAGGAAGAGGATTTCCGGATGAGGACCTGTCTGCCGGTTAAGCATAACGGTGGAAACGATGTGATAGAAGTATATGAGGAAAAATGTCTTCATATACATTTTACGGAAGGATTTTCCAAAGTCGGGAGAGCGCATATTCTCATCAAGGAATATATGGATGCGAATAAGATCGAGTATGCAGACCGGGTCTATGAGGTGTATAATAACGATATGAGTGTGGATGTGTATTATGCGTTAAAGGCATAAATGTGAATTTGAGTTTGACTTAAACTGTGGGAAATGGTAAGATGAAGACAAGAAAAAAGGATGCCACCGGTAACGGTCAGGCGTTCCTGTTATAAGACTAAAACGAGTTTAGCCGTCCACAAGTTTTCCACGACCGGGGCGGCTATTCTCGTGTTTTACTATTGCGTCCGATGGCGTATCCGAGACCGAACGCGGTCAGCGCAAGGCTGATAACAGCGATTAATCCTTCAATCGTTAACATCGGCAGAACCTCCTTTCCGGTGAGACTAAGAGCGTGAGCTCCAGCACAACAGTACCAGTCCGGAGGCAGTATTACATTTTGAATATTCGACCTCCGAACAATAAGTATCGGAAAGCCTGACCGTCCACCACACTTTCGTGCCAAAGGTGACATCCCAATCTGATGTTAACACATGACGATCAGGCTGTAAACAACAATATTTCTGAGAAACGGAAAAATTCGCATTGACGAAATGACGCAGATGTGTTATGTTACATATATAAGTTTATGAGTTTATGCGATTAAGATGAGGAGGAGATTTGGCGATGACAATATCAGAAAAAATTTTTAGTCTCCTCGAAGCACGAGGTATGAGCCAGAAGGAATTTTCTGAACGTACCGGAATTGCACAAAGTACGATCAGTGACTGGAAAAGAAAAAAGACAGATCCGGTTTCAGAAAAGATACTGATCATCTGTGAGGTTCT
>CAMJAP010000124.1 GCA_946403625.1 uncultured Lachnospiraceae bacterium | reverse complement strand
GTGAAATAACCGGTGATAATTTGGGATGTTTCCGAATATACAGTCGAAGCGGAGATATTTGTTTAGAACCGGTGAATGTGGAAGGGGATGGATGGAAAATATATGGAAGAAGAAATAAAAACAGACGAAGAAACAGCGGCATACCGGCAGAATGTGGAAGAACATAACCGGGAGATGGCGCAGACGGAGAAGTCACAGCTGAAATATCAGAAACTGGCATTTATTATGTCAATGCTGAGTGCGATCTTTACAGGTATTATCTTGGTTGTAGTATTATTGCTTGTGGGCTATGTGATTCCGAAAGTGGATAATATCTATGCCAGTACGATGGTTTCATTGAATAATCTCGAGACCCTGACAGCGGAATTGAAAGATGCGGATCTGGGCGGTACGGTGCAGAACATCAATACATTGACGGTGCAGGCAACCGGGAATCTTTCGGATACAATGAAACGACTGGATTCCGTAGATCTGGAAAAATTGAATCAGGCAATCGAAAACCTGAATGCTACGATCGAACCCATGGCAAAGTTTTTTGGGACGATGAGATAGTAAAGATTAATGAATGTTCATATTGAACGGTTGGGTAGTATAAGCATTAATGAAAAAATATTTAATTAATACGGGATTTATTTCTTTTTATTTCCTGATCCCGGGAAGTGTGTTTTTAGCATAGAAATATTGCAATCAGTTCGTTTTTTGTAACGATGCTCCCAATGTTCATTGATTCGTTGAAGGGAAATGTTCTGTTACAAGACTGGATCTTGGGAACAAACATTTTTTTATTTTGCGGAAATCTGTGTTTAACTGTTCTGGGGAAAGTAACAGCTTGAAGCTAATAGAAAGGAGCCGGTTAGGATGAAAAGAAGAATGATAACAAAAGTGTTGGGTGTTTTCCTTGCGGGGGCGGTGACATTATCGTCAGTGCCGGCGCTACAGGTCCGCGCAGAGGAGGAGACAGAAGAGAATATAGAAGAAGTAGCTGAACCGGAGGCGGATGAAGAGAATACGGAAGAACAGAGGTCCGTTTCGGAGAGCGAAGAACCGATTCTTGATAATACAGAGACAGGGGAATCGAAAGAGGAAGAACTGACTGACGCTAGTACAGAGACGGAAGATTCGGAAGAGGAACGGAATGACGATAAATCAGAGTTCCCGGATGAAGCAGATACGGAAGATGTGACGGATACCGGGGAAGATGCAATGCCGGATGAGGAACCTGAAGAAGAGCAGGAAGAAGAGGCGGATGGTGACGATGAGATCTTTGAAGAGGATCTTTCGGATTGGATCGTGCAGGCCGGTGGTTTTGAAGGACCGGAGAAGGAGAGCGTTGAATTCGCAGGTGTGTATTACAGTTCGGCGGATAGTTATGCAACAGCGAAGAAACGGATCAATAATGCTTTGGTTGGCTGGGCAGATAAGGTAGAACTCAGTGATTGTAATATTTCATTGGACGAATTCCGACAGTTGTACACCAGTGTGATCAATGCTAATCCGGAACTGTTTTATGTGGGAACGAAATACCAATATACATCAACAGGAGGGATGATCAAGAATTTATATCCGCAATATAAGGACGGTTTTTCTGCGGATGATGTAGAGGGATTCCGATCTAAAGCACAGTCTATCGTTGCGAGGATGGAGGACAGCTGGACGGATTTGGAAAAGGCGTTATTTCTTCATGATTATATTGTACAGCATGTAGAATATGAGAAAACAGAGCCCTATTCCAAATATAGTGCATATGATGCGATGATCGGCGGAGAGGCAGTTTGCAACGGTTATGCATTGGAATATACTTATCTGCTCGGATTGGCCGGGATAGAATCGGAAGTAGTCGTGAGCGATTCGTTACAGCATGCGTGGAATTTGCTCCGCTTGAACGGAAAATACTATTATGTAGACAGCACCTGGGACGATCACGGAACATCCTATACCAGAAAGTCATACTGCAGTCATGAATTCTTCCTGTTGAACCGGTCAGATTTTGCGCAGGAACATTCCGGCTCGGACTGGTATGGAACCAAGAGTGATCGCAATGTTTATGATAATGTAGAAACCGCCGGTAATTATTCCGGTTATTTCTGGCAGGATATTTATTCGGCATTGCCGCTAAACGGAACGAAAACAGCATACTGCAGTGGTGGTAAAGTGCACATTTTTGACTTTGTTACGATGACCGAGACAGCGACATATGATTATCAGCAGGGGAAATGGAGGGATTTCGGAAGCTCCGGTTGGAGTTATACGGCCAGTTACGATTGCTTCTCTGTATTGAACGGATCCTGGTATTATCTTGTACCGGACGGGATCTACCATATGACGACAAACGGTGTATCGAATAAGGTATATACATTAAGTTCAAGTGAAGCATCGGTCGGATATCTGTATGGTTTGATGAATGAGGATGGCAGGCTTTATTATGAGATTGCGGTAGAGCCAAACGGCAGTACGGTCCGTTCCGGATATTATAATGGCGTGAGCAATGTACCGGTAGAGAGTGTTGCTTTGGATGTTGCCAATATAAGTTTGGAAGTAGGCAAAACACAGACGTTGAGAGCAACGGTTCTTCCGGCGAATGCTACAAACGGGAATGTGCAATGGGGTAGCAGTAATGAGTCGGTCGCTACGGTGAGTAACGGTACAGTGACCGGAAAATCAGCGGGGACAGCTGTGATCACGGTAACGAGTGTCAGCGGCGGTAAGTCGGCAACCTGCAATGTAAAGGTGACACAGGCATCCAATGCAGGAAACAATACGGATTATTCGCAGGAAAAGACAACGCGTGGGTTTGTATACCGTATGTACGATGTGGTATTGGGGCGTCAGCCGGATGAAAACGGCTTGAATGATTGGGTATCGAGGCTGAACAGCGGACAGGCTACGGCAGTGGATATTGTATATGGATTCTTTTATTCACCGGAATATCAGAATAAAGGAAAGACCAATAGCGAGATTGTCACGGATTGCTATCAGGCCATGTTGGGAAGGGAACCGGATGCGGCGGGTTATGTGTATTGGCTGGATCGACTGAATGTAGGGATGACACCGGAGGCAATCTTTGCAGGATTTGTCGGCAGTCAGGAGTTTATGAGCCTGTGCAGTTATTATGGGATAGCGCCCGGTCAGTATATTTTGACCGCGGCAAGAGACCAGAACTATGAAAGAACCTATTTTGTATATCGTCTGTATCAGAATTGTTTGGGCAGAACACCGGATGCGGCAGGACAGGAGGATTGGTGTGCACAATTGGGCAGAGGAGAATCCGGTTCCAATGTAGCTTACGGTTTTGTGTTCAGTCCGGAATACTGGGGAAGACATGTAGATAATACGGAATATGTGAGCATGCTATACAAAACCATTCTGGGCAGAGAAGGAGAAACTGCCGGAATGGCGGATTGGATCAACCAGCTGAATTATACCTACACCAGAGAGCATGTATTGAATGGTTTCCTGTACAGTCGGGAATTTGCGCAGCAGTGTTCCGTGGCAGGGATCCATGTGGGTTCGCCGGTGGCAGAGCCGGATAGCGGCAGAGAGTGGCAGTATAATATACAGATCCTGCAATTGTGTAACCAACAGCGCACAAATAATGGGTTGAGCAATCTGGTGACGCGGGAAGATATATGGAGAGATGTGGCGATGGTGAGAGCAAACGAGTTGACGACATCCTATAGCCATACTCGTCCGGACGGCAGCGAATGTTGGACGGCATATTATGCGGTCGGAATCAATAATCCTTCGGCAGAAAACATCGCGGCGGGATATTCCTCTCCACAGGCGGCGATGAACGGATGGATGAATTCCGAAGGCCACCGTTCAAATATTCTGGGCAACAGTAAAGTGTTGGCTACCGGTTATAGTTATTCAACAAATGACAGGTACGGGCACTACTGGAGCCAGAATTTTACAAGATAATTTACGCAGAAAACATTAACACAGGAAATGAACATATGAGGGCGTATATGCCTACATTGGGAAGGAATCTGCAGACAGCACACAAGTAAAGGGGGACTGTGCAAATGGCAAAAAAGAGAATTGCGAAGTTGGGACTGAGCCTGGCGGCAATTGCGACCATGGGTATGCTGAATGGGATGCCGGCATATGCCGAACCGGAGGCGGGGAACAATGACGACGGAATTATCGTTTTAACTGAGTCGGAGTATGTCGGGGATGACAACGAAGTGGAAGACGATGAGCCGGAGGATGAAAGCGGAGAAGAAGCGTTGGTTGTTTCCAGGGAGACGGATGACGAAATAACTGTACCTGTAGAGCCGGAAGCGGAAGCCGAACACAACGAGATCATTACAGATGAGACTGACGGCGAAAGCGAAGAGGATGGGATTGCTATAGCGGATGAATCAGAAAACGAGATTCATAGCGGGCAGATAACACAATATGCCGTTACGACCGGAAAATGCGGCAACAATGCTTCGTATACGCTGGATGATAACGGTGTACTTACGATCACCGGAACCGGAGTGGTTACGAATAATTCCGGCCCGCAGTTCAGAACATTGCCGATCCAGAAAGTGATCATCCCGGAAGGCGTAACTGGAATACGGTCATGTTGTTTTGCGGAGTGCAAAGAGTTGGAAGAGGTGAGTTTTCCGAGCACCTTAACTTCGATTGAGCTTATGGCATTTACCGGTTGCTCCAACTTGAAAGAAGTGATTCTTCCTGAAGGATTAACGACATTGGAGTATGAAGCTTTTTGCGGATGCGAATCGGTGGAGAGAGTGGTTATTCCGGGAAGTCTTAGTACGATAGGAAATTCCGCATTTGTCAGATGTTCCTCATTGAAGGAACTTACTATTTCAGAGGGTGTGACTGAAATCGGGGCGAGGGCTTTTTGTAAATGTGGAATGGGTGAGATTCACTTGCCGGATAGTCTGATAAACATCGGGGAGGAAGCGTTTTTTAGCTGCCGAAATCTGAAATCGGTAACGATTCCAAAGGGTGTATCGACAATTCAGAAAACTACATTTTGCTATTGTACAGGATTGGAAGAGGTGAACATTCCGGATACGGTTACTGTTCTTGAAGAAAATGTTTTTTCGAATTGTACGAGTTTGGAGGAACTGACAATTCCGGGGAGTGTGAAAATAATACCCTCCAGTACTACGAAATACAGTGGTGTGAAAAAAGTGACTTTAGGCTATGGGGTGACGACAATTGAAGAGGAAGCATTTCTTTGGAGTACATCCTTGGAAGAGGTCATTATTCCGGAGAGTGTAACGACGATCGGCGATGATGCTTTCGGACGCTGTGATAATCTGAAAAAGATGATCATTCCGGATAGTGTAACCTATTTGGGGCACGGAGCATGTTTAATGGACGGTAGCCTGAAAGAAATCCAGTTTCCCGCGAATCTGACAGAGATAGGGGTACAGGCATTTAGAGGGTGTCAGAGTCTGGAGAAGGTTACCGTTCCGGATCATGTATCTAAGATCTGGTTTGACGCTTTTACTAATTGTACAAAACTGGAGAGCATTGAGATTCCAAAGAGTTTAACTGAGGTTGGTGAAAATGCGTTTAACGGATGTTACAGGCTGAAGGATGTGTATTATGCGGGGAATGAAGCGGAGTGGAACGGTATCCGGATCGAAGTGAATAATGATCCGCTGAAATATGCGACCATTCATTTTAATGACGGTACATCCAGAGTTTATGTGGATTATTCCCGGGAACAAACCACGAGAGGGTTTGTATATCGTATGTATGATGTGGTGCTGGGACGGCAACCGGACGAGGCCGGAATGAACGATTGGGTAGAGCGCCTGAACAGTGGACGGGCTTCAGCAGTGGATATTGTATATGGTTTCTTTTATTCGCCGGAATATCAAAATAGAGGTAAGTCAAATGAGGATATTGTTGCAGATTGCTATTACGCAATGCTGGGCAGAGAACCGGATTATGATGGTTATCAAGATTGGGTGAACAAACTGGATATCGGGATGACGCCGGAAGCAATTTTTGCCGGATTTGTCGGTAGTATGGAGTTTACAAGTCAGTGCAGTTATTATGGAATCAACCCGGGGCAGTATACACTGATGACTGCCAGAGATCAGAATTACGAGAGAACCTATTTTGTTTATCGTCTGTATCGGAATTGCCTGGGCAGGACACCGGAAACAGCAGGACAGGAGAACTGGTGCGCAGCTTTGGGACAGGGAATGTCGGGTACGGAAGTAGCAGCAGGCTTTGTATTCAGCGCTGAGTATACACAGAAAAATGCAAGTAACGAAGAGTATGTGGCAATGCTCTATCAGACGATCCTGGGAAGAGAAGGAGAACAGGCGGGTATGTCTGACTGGATCGGCCAGTTGAACAACGGTGCCAGTCGGGAACACATTTTGAATGGTTTCCTGTACAGCCGGGAATTTGCAAAACAGTGCGAAGTAGCCGGGATCCATGTGGGATCGCCGATTGCAGAACCGTAATGTTTTAATAACGGTTTTTAGGGAGATGCGGCGTGCAATGAACCGCGCGTAAAAAGGTCTATTATATGGGATTACTGGTGATATTGCCGATCGCTGCGGCGATGGCGATTTTGGCGAAACGAAAAATAGAAGAGTTTCTTTTTGGCGGTATCGGGATACTGGTGTTATTGATCATAGCTTCCGGATTGTTGGGGAATACTATGCCGGGAGTTATTGCCGGGATAATACTGGGGATGATTTCTTTTGTATATTGTTGTACCATATTTGTGAAGGATAAGAAGCTTTTGATGGATTGTGTGCTCACACCGGGGCTGTTTGGCGGGCTGATCTGTATGGGGATCGGTGCGTTGATGTATCTCGGAACGACGGATTTGGGATCAAATAACGATACTTTTTGGGCACACGCTCCGCAGATTCTTAATATGTACCGGTATTCGGATATCGGTGATACGGGAAGAAGGGCGTTTAGTTTCCAATTGTTATATACCGCGCCGGTATATACTTCATGGTGTTATTTCTGCAATGTCTTATGGCCGGGATATTCGGACGGGGTCAATCTTTGGGCAAGACAGATCTTTTGTATTGCAGCATTGATGCCTTTTTTTTCGTTTGTAAAGCGAAAAGAGAAGGGATGTCTGCTGTTGATGTGTCTGTTTATCGCAATGCTTTTTTGTTTTGTGGATACGACACATGATTTTATGCCGGATATGCCGGTCGGAGCCGCCGTGATTTACGGTACGATCACAACAATGAAATTTTACAGGGATCGGGAGAGATACAATGATCCGTGGTATCTGTTGTGTGTGTGTGTCTGGATACATTTAATCTGTGTGATGAAGCGGGCGGGCGGCGTTTATATCTATGGTATGATCGGAATTGCGGCTTTGTACACGACGGATCGGATTTCGGACAAGAAAAAAGGAGGCGTAAAGGAAGCCTATCCTCTGGTACTGATGGTGCTGGCGTCAGCGGCGTCTTTGATCTACACGATGTATCGCTATAAGCATTTGGAACAGAACCTGTTCTATACCGTTATGCCGATAATCGGTGCGTTCATATTTTTGATAGTGGGAGTTGTGTGTAAGGGAATCAAAATGGCCTTCCGAGAGCGCCGATATGTGACTATGATGGTGGTTATAGGGGTGTTACTGTTTGAAAGCGGACATTTGGCAATGGTATTCGCGGAGCTTATTATTGATAAAATGTCGGGAGGCGATGCAGGAGATATCCGCTGGATTTTCTACAAGTTCTTTGAAACCTGGTTTGTCGGCGGGGAACGGTTTCGGAATGGGGCGGGAGTATCGGATGTATTGTTTGTCGGGCTTATGTTTATCCTTCTGATCATTGCAAGAGAATTAGCACAGGCTGGCAGAGTTACATTTGCGGGAACAACAAATGACCTGGATAACACAAGCTGGCCTATATTTGTTGGCTATTTTATCCATATGATCTTCTATTGTTTTATCTATATGGTGATGCAGGAAGGCTATATCGTGGATGGCGAAATCGGATATACAGTACGATATTTCGGACCGGCCGTGATGTTGAGTGCAGCGGTGGTTGCCTACGAAATGCTGAATATTCGGGAGATCAATCGTTCTCGGATAATATTGGGAATGGTGTTACTGTTGTTTGTTCTGATGCCGGTGAATCCGTTTACCTTCCTTTCATTGGAGAGAAATACGGGGTGGGAGAAATATGAGGAACTGTATGCAGATGCAGGAGTGGATTTTACAGAGGAGGATACGGTATACTGTATCGGTCCGGATCACTGCCAGTATTATGTGTTCCCGGCAGACTCGGATTTGAATTACAGCGTAAAGGATGCACAGACGGAGACGGAAGAATGGAAAACGGAATTTCTGTCGGGGCATTACCGATACCTGTTACTGGAAGATTATGCGAAGACATTTCCGGAAAAATATCAGGGATTATTTGAAGGCGGAATGGCGAATATACAAAAATGGTCGATTTATGATGTGGTTACAGACGGCAGTAATGTGAAATTTGTCAAATGTGGGAAGTAAAACAGGAGAAACAACATTGAAAAAAGTATTGATTACCGGCGCAAACAGTTATATCGGTACATCTTTTGAGAATTACGCAAAGAAACATTATCCTTCGGAGTTGTCTGTAGATACGATCGATATGATTGACGGTTCCTGGCGGGAGAAGGATTTCTCCAAGTATGATGTGGTTTACCATGTTGCCGGGATCGCACATGCGGATGTGGGGAAGGTGGATGATGCCACAAAGCGGAAATACTATGCGGTGAATACCGATCTGGCGATCGAGACCTGTCGGAAAGCAAAGGCAGAAGGGGTAAAACAGTTTGTGTTTATGTCATCGGCGATCATTTACGGTGATTCCGCACCCTATGGCAAAAGGAGGCGTATTACGGCAAATACGGTGCCGAATCCGGCAAACTTCTACGGAGACAGCAAATGGAGAGCGGACTGGGGGATACGGAAACTGGCGGATGACGGGTTTACAGTGACGGTCT
>CAMJAP010000123.1 GCA_946403625.1 uncultured Lachnospiraceae bacterium | reverse complement strand
GCACCGGTGGTCAGGACGGCGGTCAGGACGGTGGTCAGACCGGAGGCCAGGCCGGCGGTCAGGGCGGCGGCCAGGGTACCGGCGGTGGCGGCGTAGGTGCGCATCACGATTACATCAGTTTGCCGAACGCGGACGGCACCGACGATGATCTGTACGGTATTCGTACCGGAGGCGAAGATACCGGCTATGCACGTTATGAGAACGGCGTTGGCTGGGAAGGCAATCATGTGGACTACAATAACGTGATGGGCGAGTATTCGGAGCGTGCTTATCAGGGCATCGAAACCGGCAGATATCCGAGCGGTATGGAAGATGTGATCAAAGAGTATTTTACATCTTTTAATTAAGACATTTCAGACAAGACAAAGAAACGAGGGGAGAAACCAAACGATGAATGAATATGATGTGATGCAGCAGAAACTGCTGGCTTGTGAGTTCGAGATCGGACGTGAGATCATCGGACAGAAAGACGTGATCCGCAGCGTAATGCTGGCAATCTTATCCGGCGGTAATGTTCTTTTGGAAGGTATGCCGGGTTTGGGCAAGACACGATTGGTCAATACGATCAGCCATGTGCTGAATCTGTCCTTTAAGCGAATTCAGTTCACACCGGACCTGATGCCGGGTGATATTACCGGTACCAATATCATGGTGCGTGATGAGAACGGCTCCGGTTTCCGCTTTGAAGCAGGTCCGATCTTTGCCAATATCATTCTGGCTGACGAGATCAACCGTGCAACGCCGAAGACACAGTCCGCGTTGCTGGAAGCGATGCAGGAGCACATCGTAACCGTAGGTAATGTCAGCCACAGTGTTCCGGAACCGTTCTTTGTTCTGGCAACCCAGAACCCGATCGAGACAGAAGGTACCTATCCGCTGCCGGAAGCGCAGCTGGACCGTTTTATGTTCAAGATCATGGTGCCGTTCCCGACCAAGGAAGAGCTGGCAGGTATCGTGGGACTGACCGAGTCCGTACAGTCCGAACAGGCACAGCAGGTGTTGAACGGTGATGAACTGCAGCAGGCCATCCGTATGGCAAAAGAGATCAAGATCGCCGATGCGGTTATGGATTACATTCTGGAGATCATGATGGCGACACACGGCGGAAACAAATATGTGCGTGAAGGCGCCAGCCCGCGTGCCGCACAGGCGATCATCCGTGGCGCCAAAGCCAGAGCCTTTATGGAAGGCCGTTATAACGTATCCTTTGATGATGTGGATGCAGTGGTGCCGGCAGTATTGCGTCATCGTCTGATCCTGTCCTTTGATGCGGTATCCGACGGTGTGAACGAAGATATGGTGATCGCAGACATTGTCAAGAATGTGAAAGCACAGATGGTGGCACAGAATCATGTTTGATGCAGAGTACTACGGACGGTTGGCGAGACTGAAGCTGGCCGTAGATAAAAAGAGCAATGCAGCGCTTCTCGGCAGCCGCAAGTCGGTGCGTAAGGGAAGCAGTGCGGAGTTTTCCGATTTCCGCGAATATATGCCGGGGGATGATATCCGTTCCATCGACTGGAATGCATATGCGCGCCTGGACCGACTGTATATCAAGGAATATATGGAAGAGAAGGAAAGCTCCGTTAGCATCTTTATCGACTTGTCCAAATCCATGGATTACGGCGAAAAGAAAAAGTCGGAGCTGTGTGAAGAACTGGCTGCTGCATTGTCTTATATCGCACTGATGAATATGGATCATGTGGTGCTGTATGATCTGGCGGATGTGTCCAGAAGACACGCGGCATCCGGCGGGCGTGCCGGATATCGTGATCTGACGGCATGGCTGGAACGTCTAGAAGTCGGAGAACCGGCGGATATTCTGCGCAGTGTGCAGGGACTGGGACGGATGCAGCCGGGGCTCTCGATCATTCTGTCGGATTTTCTGAGCGAGGATTTTATCGAGGATGATCAGAAACTGGCGCAGGTGATCAAGTATCTGCAGTTCAAAAAGCAGAAAGTGGTTCTTTTGCATGTGATGGCGGAAGAGGAACTGAAGATCGATCTGTCCGGAACCTTTTATCTGATCGATTCGGAGAATACGGATTCCAAACTGCGTGTGACTATGGATGCGGAATCCGTGAACAGCTATATGGAAAAATTGGAAGAGTTTACGGGAATGTTGAAGCGCTGTGCAAAGAAATACGGCGCAGCATATCACTTGTGCAGTACCGAAGATCGATTTGACAAGATCATCTTTGAGGAATTGCGCGATATCTATGAGTTTTAGGGGAGAAACAGGTAGAAAGCCATGACATTTACAAGTCTTTGGCCGCTTGCGTTTCTGGCGGCGATACCGGTCATCATTATATTGTATATCTTAAAGCCCAGAGGAAAGGATCTGGAGATCTCCTCCAATCTCTTATGGCAGCATCTGTTCAAAAACCGTCAGTCCAAGACGTTTTTTGAAAAATTTTTGCATGAGATATTGATGTATCTGCAGATCGTGATCATGATCCTGCTGATCCTGTCGTTGATGGCACCGTTTGTCATGATGCGGTCCCGTACGGGAGCCAGCACGGTGCTGATCATTGATAACTCCCTGAGTATGCAGCATACCAACGCGGACGGAAAGACCAGACTGGAAGAGGCAAAAGACGAGGCACTGGATTTTGTCGGATCGGCAAGCGGTGAAGTCAGCCTGATCGTGGTCAGCAACGAAGCACGGATCATGATCGCCAATTCCACGGATCGTAACCGCCTGCGGGATGCGATCAACAGTATCGAACCGACGGATCGGGAAGGCAGCGTTGCAGAGGCGTATCATCTGGCATCGACCATGGAATGCGATACGGCAACCATCCTGACCGATGGCGAAGGTGTCAATATCGCAGCGGAGTTTGCGGAAAACATCCATGCGGAAGTCATTGATGTGGGCGAGGCGGTATCGAATGTATCGTTGGACTATGTAGTTTATTCGGAAACCAACCACGATGTGGCGGCAAGATTCACCAATTTCAGTGACAGCAATGCAAGTTTTGATATCACACTGTATGATGTGAACGGGCAGATCCTGGCAGATCAGGAAGCTACCGTGGAAGCAGGGAAGAGCGGATCCATCCTGTTTTCGGGCATTCATACCGATGGCAGTTATATTACCGGCGTATTGTCTGCCGTTCGTTTTGATGGGAGTGCATCTGGTAAGGACAGCATGGCCTTGGATGATACGGCATACGCGCTGACCACACGTGCCGGCGAGACCAAGGGTATCCTGATCAGTCAGGGAAATACCTTTGTGGAACGTGCATACTATGCCGTGACCGGAGAAGACCTGACCAAGACGCTCTCGGACGGTGCCTTGTCCGCGGGCAATTATAATGTGGTGATCTACGATGCCGGATATGAACCGGTCGGTGCAAAAAGCGGAAGAGATTCCGACAGCGGAGCTTCCAGAGGAACGCTGGATCAGTTGCGTTTTGTGAATAGCGGCGGCAAGGAAAGCTTATCGCATGTTGTGGTTTCCGTTAAAGCATCGGAAGTCACTTCGGGACTAAGCGATTTTACACTGGGTGCCAATAAGGTACAGGTATTTGATGTACCGGCATGGGCAACCTCCTTTATGGAAGCAGACGGCAAGTGTGTCGGATATTACGGGATCAACGGCGATCACAAGGAAGTTGTGGTCGGATTTGATGTGCGTGAGACTGATTTTGCGGTAAAGGCGGAATTCCCGGTCTTTATGGCAGGCTCCTTATCCTATCTGGCCAATCGCAGTTTGTTGGCACAGGATATTTATCAGGTCGGAGATGCGCTGACCTTTAATCCGTCCGCCGAGGTGGCATCGGAAGAGATTTTGTTCTATGGTGTTCCGGCAGAGGGAGAAGGCGTTCCCGCACTGCAGGCAGATACCGGCAAGGCCGGCTTGTATCAGATCGTCGGCGGAGACAAGACGGAATATCTGATCCTGAAAGCGGCAACTTCCGGACATGACGGGCGTATTGTTGCCGAAGACATCAAGGGCAGAGGCACTTTGAACGCAGTCCGTGCGAGACGAGGCGTTCGCAATCTGCTGCTGGTACTGGCCATCCTGCTGCTGGTAGTAGAGTGGATCCTGTATGTACGGAAGATGAATTACCGGAAGAAGTTTTATCTGGTGCTGCGCTCCGTGCTGACGGCATTGCTGGTATTGTCTCTGTTGGGACTGCGTATTCCGAAACCGTCCAATACGGTGACGACGGTATTTTTGGTCGATCTTTCCGTCAGCGATGAGGAAAACATCAAGGAATTTGATGATTACATCGATTATCAGCTCGGTCATATGCCGAAGAACAACCGTTATGCCATCGTGACCTTTGGCCGGAACGCGATCGTGGATCAGTTCGTGACGGATCGCGATATGTACATGGGTCTGAGTGCAAAGACCGATGATACGGCGACTAACTATGAGATGGCATTACAGCGTGCTGCGGCGTTACTTCCTTCGGACGGCGCCGGCCGTATCGTGGTGCTGACCGACGGACGCGAAACCGCCGGTAATATCGATAATGCGGCATCCGTATTCCTGTCGGATGATATTGCACTGGAATCCGTGCTGATCCCGGCGGAGAGCGGTGAGGATGCTTATGTAAAGGCCGTGGAAATGCCGGAGACCTTACATTCCGGTGAAAGCTATTATATGACGGTTTCCGTAGAGAGTAACTATGAGACCAATGCGCAGGTCGTTTTGACCAGTGGCGGCAGGGAAGTGGCAAGAGAATCGGTACATCTGCAGCGCGGAAGCAATGAGTTTGTATTTGAAGAAAATGTTACCGCCGATGATGTGGAAAGCTACGAAGTGCATGTGGAGGCACCCGGCGATACCTGCGGGGAGAACGATACCTTCAGTGCTTACGCACAGGTGGAGGATGCTCCGAAGATCTTGGTGATCAAGGGCAAAAACGAAGGCGGCAATGCATTTGAGAACGTACTGGGTGCGGCACATGTGAATGCAGATTTCATCCGCCCGGGTAAGGCACCCAAGGTGTTGCACGATATGCTCGCGTATAAGGCGATCATTTTGGAAAATGTCTATAAGGACGAGCTGCCGGAAGAGTTTTTGGAAAACCTGGAAACCTATGTAAAAGATTACGGCGGCGGTTTTGTAGCCTGCGGCGGTGAAGACAGTTTTATGCTGGGCGGATACAATGACAGCCCCATCGAAACCGTACTTCCGGTCAATATGGAATTGCGTGGTACCCTGGAGATCCCGTCTACGGCCATCGTTATGGTAATCGACCATTCCGGTTCCATGGGCGCGTATGCAGGCAATGGTGCGACCTATCTGGATGTGGCGGTTGAGGCGGCCAAGCGTGGTGTGGATAATCTGCGTGATACGGATGAGATCGGTATTCTGGCGTTCGACGATTACTATACCTGGGCGCACAAGATCTCCGTTGCATCCGATAAGCAGGCGATCCGGAACGATATCGACCGGATCACGGACGGCGGCGGTACTTCCATTATGCCGGCGTTGGAGGAAGCAAGAGTTGCCCTGGGACAGTCGAGTGCCGAGATCAAGCATATCATCCTGTTAACCGACGGTATGGGCGAGACCACGGATTACTCGCCGGTAACGGACAAGATCAACCGGGACGGTATCACACTTTCCACGGTTGCGGTCGGTATGTATTCGGATACGATGCTGATGCAGCAGCTGGCAAACGAATGCGGCGGACGTTATTACTTTGCGGATATCGATACCGATATACCGAGGATCTTTGCGCAGGAAGTCTATATGGGTGGTGATACCTATATCAAGAACGGTGATTATGCAGTGTTCCCGCGCATCAGTCACGATATCATCAACGGCCTGTTCACGGAAGGCTGGTTTAATGTGCTGGGATATATCGCAACATCGCCCAAGACGGGGGCGTCCGAGCTGCTGGCCAGCGGTATGGACGATCCGATCCTGGTGGTATGGCAGTATGGTTTGGGAAAGACCGCAGCATGGACGACCGATGTGGATGGTGGCTGGACGGCGTCTTATTCCGGCGAAGAGAACTATGCGGAATTGTGGAAGCGTATCATCGACTTTGTGGCAGGTACACCCAATATCGGCGAAGACTATGTGGAAGTGGAGAGCCGGGACGGTCGTACCACGCTGACCTATCATACGGACAGTTATTCGGATTCGACGGACATCAGCGGTCTCTTTACCACACCGGGCGGCGGCACAGGCAATGTAGAGTTCACCACGGCGGAACCGGGCGTATTTACGGCAGAGATCGACAGTCTGGAAACCGGTCTGTATAATATCAATGTACGACGCAGCGACAATGAAGAAGTGACCGGCGCCTTTACTACGGCTACGGTAGTGCAGTACAGTGACGAGTACCGCTTTGATGTGACGGAAGTGAAATTTCGTTCCTTCATCGATCGTTACGGCAGCTGGATCGATCTGGACAGCAGTGTATGGCGTCCGATCCAAAGCAGTCGCAGCGGCAGTTTTGACCTGACCAATATCTTTTTGATCCTTGCGATTCTCCTGTTCCTGGCAGATATCGCAGGCCGCAGATTTGGTTTTGACCCGGTATTTAAGAAAAAGAAGAAAAAGGTAAAAGCGGCGGCAGTGGCAGACGGCGCGGCGGTACTGGCACAGCCGGAGATGCCTTCGATGATGGAAACGGAACCGGCAGCACCCGAAACCGTCCAGCCTGCACCGAAAAAGAAAAAAGAAAAGCAGCCGAAGCCTTCGGATACACCGGATCTCGGAGCGTTGGATACATCGGCACTGCTGAAAAAGAAACAGGACAGGAATATACAGTAAATGGCATTTGACGGAATTACCGTGGCTGCGGTCACGAAAGAATTGAACGATAAACTGACGGGGGGCAGAGTCTACAAGATCGCTCAGCCGGAGGAAGATGCATTATTACTTACGATCAAGACGCAGGGGGGCCAGTTCCGCCTGCTCTTGTCTGCGGATGCATCGCTGCCGCTGGTCTATCTGACGGACAGCAACAAGCCCAGTCCGATGACAGCGCCCAATTTTTGTATGGTGATGCGTAAACACCTGCAGAACGCGCGTATTTTGGGCTTTTCCCAGCCGGGGCTGGAGCGCATCATCCGTATGGATGTGGAGCATTTGAATGAAATGGGCGACCTGTGCCAAAAGACGCTCGTGGTAGAGATCATGGGCAAGCACAGCAATATCATCCTGATCGACGAGAAAGATACCATCGTTGACAGTATCAAGCATATCTCCGGTATGGTGAGCTCGGTACGAGAGGTATTGCCGGGAAGAACCTACTTTGTAGCGCAGACCGTAGAAAAAGAGGACCCGCTCCTGGCTTCGGGAGAAGATTTTCTGCAGGGGATCGCCGGAAAGAATATGCCTTCGGACCGGGCGCTGATGACCTGCTATATGGGAATCTCGCCGCAGATGGCATCGGAGATCGTGCGATCGGCCAAGGTGGATGCGGAGATGGACATCCAGAGCGTTCTGGCAGATCCTGACGCGCGAGAGGGACTGTGGCGATCCTTTTCCGAAACGATGCGACACGTTAAAGTGGGCGATTATTCTCCGGTCATCTATTACGAGAATGCAGTACCGAAGGATTTTGCAGCAATCGACACCGGTATGTTTTCGGAAAAGAAGGGATATGAGAGTATTTCGCAGTTGCTGCAGAACTATTATGCCGAAAAGGAAGCCATCGTCCGGATCCGGCAACGCTCCACGGATCTGCGCAGGATCGTGCAGACGGCAACCGAGCGAAATGCAAAGAAACTGGAACTGCAGGAAAAGCAGCTGAAAGATACCGAGAAGCGAGAGAAGATGCGTCTGTACGGGGAGCTGCTTAATGCCTACAGCTATCAGGTGCCGGCCGGAGTGAAGGAATATGAGGCGCTGAATTACTACGACAATACGACCGTAAAGATCCCGATGGACGAAACTTTGACGGCGGCGGAGAATGCAAAGAAGTATTTTGATAAATACGGCAAGCAGAAGCGTACTTATGAAGCTTTGACCGGACTGGTCAAAGAGACAAGGGCTGAATTGGAGCATTTAGAGAGCATCCAAGTGGCTTTGGACATCGCCCGTAAGGAGGAAGATCTGATCCAGATCCGGCAGGAACTGATCGATTGCGGCTTCATTCGGAAAAAGAGCGGGGCGAAGAAAGAAAAGATCACCAGTAAACCTATGCATTTTGTGACCGAAGACGGTTTCCATATTTATGTCGGTAAGAACAATTATCAGAACGAAGAAGTGACCTTCAAGATCGCCAATGGCGGAGATTGGTGGTTCCACGCCAAGAAACTGCCGGGATCGCATGTGGTGGTACGAACGGAAGGGAAGGAACTGCCGGATCGTGTCTATGAGCAGGCGGCGGCACTGGCGGCCTATTATTCCAAGGCAGCGGATCAGGAAAAGGCGGAAGTCGACTATCTGCAGCGCCGGGATGTAAAGAAACCGGCCGGCGCGGCTCCCGGATTTGTGGTCTATTACACCAATTATTCCATGGCGGTAAGACCGGGGATCGAAGGATTGACTCCGGTGGATTAAATCGGGAAGATAGCAATGATCAAATCTGGTTGCATCACATAGGTGCAATGTAACAAATCGGGGGGGGTGCCCGAAGGGCGGATGAGGGGAAATAATGGCAGAAGAAATATTGATCCAAGACAAACTCGAAAACATGAAAGTAGAGCGTCTGAAGCGAACCGAGATCGCTAAGGGCGCTATTATTACTTACTATCACGATACCGTAAAGATCCCAAACGGTCACATCTGCGATTTTGACTTCCTCGGTCATCAAGGGGCGGCGGCTGTTTTGCCGGTCACAGAGGACGGAAAACTGCTGATGGTACGGCAATATCGCAACGCACTGGATCGTTTTACCTTAGAGATCCCCGCGGGCGGACTGGAAGGACCGAACGAGCCGACCAAAGAAGCGGCAGCCAGAGAGCTGACGGAAGAGACCGGATTTGTTGCGGGGCGAATGGACTTTTTGCTCTCCGTCGTCTCGGCGGTAGCCTATTGCAATGAGAAGATCGACATCTATCTGGCGAGAGATCTGCAAAAAAGTGAGCGGCATCTGGATGCGGAT
>CAMJAP010000122.1 GCA_946403625.1 uncultured Lachnospiraceae bacterium | reverse complement strand
CATGAGTTCCCTCCTAACCTCCGGATCCAGCTTCACCTTCCGGATATACTGCTCCAACTCCTGCGTTTCGGTATCAACCGCAGTAGTTTCGTCGCTGTTCTCTATAAAGTGTAGCATATTTTTGATGGATTGACTACCGCCCTTTTTACCTGTGGTATTGAAATAAATAAAACATAAACCATCCTCGTAAGTCAGCCCCGGGATCTCCTCACACTTTTCCCGAAATGTATAGATCATCTGGTCCTCACCAAAGATATCAAAGTTCGTGATCGTGATCACATACAGATCCGGCAGGTGCTCGAATTCGTTATCCCCACTCTCCATATACCGGCTATCGATCTTGGCCTGTCTGAAGCGGTTTGCTTTCGGGAAATGGGTGTCATTTGCCGTATGAGGCTCCACATCATAGACATTTGCTATTACGGATGATGCTTCCCCCTTTTCGATAACCTCCACATCCATACGGATGCCGCGATGATCCGGACTATACCCGGGTATCATCTTTTCCGCATTTACACTGATCTGTCCGATCTCTCGCTGCAACAACACGCTCAAAATACATCTTAAGCTCGGTTCGCTTACTTCCTGATCCGAACTCACCGCCTGCATCAGAAAATTGTCGATCAGGCTCATCTCCTCCAGTGTCTTTCTTGCCATTGTTTTTTCTCTGTCTCCTTTCATACTTTACGGCAACGGAGACAGCAATATCCAAATGGGATCCCGGTCTCCATCACATACTATTGGTTACTCTGTGAATTTTGACCGAATCGTCATCGAAACAATAGAACTCACAGATGTGTACGGGAGACACTATAGCAAACAAAACAGGATTCTGTCAAGAGCCTTTTCGAAAAACAAATTGCGAACAAATTGCGAGTCGCTATCTTTTCCGTAACACATTTATGAACACAAAAAACGATGCACCGCACGAACCTTTTCGTACTTTACATCGTTTCTATGAGACTATGTAGTTTTTCCAGTGGAATCTATACCAATGCCATTGTATTCTTTAGCACTTCATCCATCTGTTCTTCGAAGTCCTCAATGGAACCAGCACGCGCTGCTCGTTTAAGAAGTTCACGCAGACATTCTATATCATTCAGAGCATTGATTCGATCCTCCAGCGCCTGCGGCATCTCTCCATAGATTTCTAACAGATCAAAAATGTTCGATTTTGTAGTCTCTATTTTTGCTTCCTCCGCTGCCTCTGTTGCTGCTTCCCTGCGCTCTCTGTCTATGTAATCTCCAAGTGTCACAAGTCCCCTCCTAAACTATTGATTCAACATTGTATAGCAGCTATATCCTCGGCTTTTCTATGTCAATCCGGAGTTCATCCCCATCTTCTTTCTGAACAAAATAGGACTGACAAAAATCCGGTTCATTTAACACATTCCGATGCATCAACATACTGCCGGCATACATCAAATATATCATTCCGCTTGCCGTAGACATTTCTTCTGCCGCTTCCTTCTTAGCCAAAACAACAGCATTATCAATCATATGGTCGCCTTTCACTTCTATCAACTGATAAGTGCCGTCGTCCATCCGTGCTAGAAAATCCGGATAATACTTCCTAACTCGCCTTGATTCAGGGTCATAGTAATGAACAGAAAGATCTCCCTGATCTGCGGTAAACATTCCTGTAAAGTATATTTCCTTAACTTTATTACTGCTGATATACTGTTTGAAACATTCCAACTCCGGTTTGGAATCAAAACAATAGGTATCCGCATGGAAACTCTTGGCAATTTCAGAGGGTGTGAAGCTATTCTTGTTCTTGGAAATAACCAGCTCATCCTTTGCCTTGAACTCATAATATCCTGCCTTCTTTGGTTCATGCAAAAGCACAACATCCAGATCCTCACTCTTTTGCGTTCCTTTCACTTCATAAAGAGTGTGAAAAATTGCCGGTATTACTACATCGTATAGAATCTCATTATATTTGTTTACTGCCTTCAGAATAGTTTCGACACCATCCTTTGATTCTCTCAAAATCCGCGCCGCCAATAAACAGGAAATATTCAGATATCTGGCAATTTCCGCTGTCAAGGATAATTTGCTAAATCGCATTTCATCTTCCGATGTATCAAGTACCGTTTCTTTGGTTGCCATTCGCAACCGTAAACTTTCTTTCTCATACATCCGAGACTCATAACGGGACATATCGATCTTTTCTATGCCAAACTTTATTGGCTTAGTGTATCCTTTTTCGATAAGGGAATACTCATGCCACACCCTCTTCATACGAATCTTTCTCTGCGGAGGCATAACCTTCACCTTATACGGTTTCTTTTCAGAAGGATTTGTTTTTCCGAAATCGCTCAGTTCCATATGATAATTCTTTCTGAGTTCATCCTCCAGGGTGTCCAGGTTTTCCTTTGAAAGAAATACCGTAGCTTTCAGTTGTTCATCCGTCAGTTTACGAAGACAGCGCATGGTTGCCTGAAGAACAAATATCTTGGAATTGGGACTTCTGAATAGCGCAATGCCAAGAAGAGATCTGCAATTCCAGCCTTCTCTTCCTTTTTCCACCAGAATAATGAATTGTTTTTTACTTCCTTCCGTTCCGGGCATATCAAGATTATTGAAGTTTCGAATATCTTCATCCTTAGTAACTGTAGCATCTCCTGTATTCACAAGAATCGTAGAAAGTGGAATATCCAACTTACTCAATATCTTTTCTACGCAAGGTCTTACAACATCCGTTGCTTCCTTCACATTAGCTGCAAAGATCGCCAGTTTAGGAGGCAATCCCTCATATGTTTTATTTCCGTATCTTTCCCAGAATATTTTGATAGAGTTTTTCAGGAATTCCTCATTTTTTACATTTTCAAATCCAATTGGATCAGCGTCCTTCAAAAATCCATTGCTGATGGATTCATTCAATCCATACGCATATACCACTTCCGGGAGCACCTGATTATTCACATATGGAGTACCCGTATAATTGTAACAAGCAACAATTGAGGTACTTGCTGCCAGGATATTGATCGTATTCCTTAATGTAGTTTTATTCTCATTGCCCGATCGTAATTCCTTTTCAAGATTCGCGCCAAACAGATGATGCGCTTCATCCACATATACACCAAGCTGCGGTAAACGGCACAATTTCTTAAATCTTTGGTTATCCATAAGAGATGCATCATCCCAAGGACTGTCCTCTTCATCATCACCTTCAAACAAATCCGCAAGTAAAGAAGATTGACCAAACAGCGCATCTACGGCCGAATCCTGCTTTCTCTTTCTTTTCAGAATAATCTTCTGATTATTGGAGATAATGATATTAAAATCAGAACCATCAATAGTTTGTAATGTCACTCCGCTATCAACAAGAAAATGAAATTTGATATTCGGTTCCAGTACACTGGCATACTCCGGAGGAACCACCTTAGATTTGTCAAATGTCATAATCTCCCGTAATGATTCCAAAACAGTCTTATCCGGGGCAAAAACCAATGCATTGTGGCAAAACCTTTCATCTTTCGGATATTTTCTCGCTAAAAGAAATTCGTAAAAGATGCAGGTCGCCATCAGAATTGTTTTTCCCAATCCCATCGTAAGGGCATAGATATAATTCGGATAGGATTCCTTATATTTCTTCATTTGTTTGAAGACCATTTCATTCTGATCGTCACCCAAATCAAGAATTGTTCCCTGGCCACCTTTATGAATTGTATAATACGATTGGTCCGAGAAGTCCCCTTTACGATTTCTCCACATATCAAAAATTTCATACATATGTGCATTATCCATAAATTCCTTGATAAACACATACATTTCCAATGCTTCGAACTGGGGTTGTCTCAGAAATGCATCCGGATTTTCATTTTTATCATTGTATGCAAGAAACTTTCTGGTGAGATCGTTATATCTGGAACGGATCTTTCTTCTGTTTTCTGCATAGAAGGCCCATAGCTGTTCAAAAAAAGCAAAATCCTGTACAAATTCAACTTTTTTCTTCGCCATTCCTACACCTCCACTTCAAGCGATTCTGAAAGCAGATCTATTATCTTCACTTTAATCGTACCGGCATTCTTAGGAATATCATAAACACCTTGAACCATCTCGTTCTTCCCCGGAATATCGGTAACAGCAGGTTGCATAACAACACCATCAAAATTCCAATCAATCATGATTGATTCCACCAACTGCCGCCATTCATCGACGCTCTCCTTTTGCATAGATAATTTCTGCAAAAGATTCATCGGGTAAAATGCACGGATCACCAGTTTATTCCCTTCTCTTACAACCTCAGCCTCCGCCTCTCTTTTTAACTGGAGATCCGATTTGTCTTTCAAAATATCTACAATTTCAATGTCGAATTTGTATTCTGATAATTCCTGTTCCAGAGAACCTTTCAGATCCGGTTCATGCCCCATGCACACTATCGTTATTTTTTCAACTGGCTTATTTGGATTCTCCGCCTTACGCTTTTCATACAGCTTATACGGCAGATTAGATTTTAACTCTTCAAGATCTGCTTTTGTTGCAATATGATTGACTGGCATAATCTTTACCATTCGCCCATCCAATTCCCCATCCCATACATCTGTCTTTGGAAATGGTTGAATTTCTAATGCTTGTATAAGTAATTCTTTAGCTTCAACAGGATTACGGAAGAAATCATAATTGTTTACATTGTAAATCTCAAAACCTCCATATATCTTATCAATACCGTCTTTTTCACCTAACTCTTCTGCACTCGAAAGAAGTCGCTTAGTAGTAATCTGAATTGCACCAAGATTAATATCAGCACCTATAAATCTTCTCCCCAGCCGCATAGCAACTTTTTGTGTCGTACCACTTCCCATAAAACAATCAAAGACAAGATCTCCAGGATTCGTTGATGCTTTCATAATTCTTTCAACAAGTTCTTCCGGTTTCTGCGTAGGATAACCCGTTGATTCAGCAAATCCGTTTTTCAGTGCCGATATGTCTACCCACCAATCAGAAAGAGGTGCCCCATTATTAATGTCAAGCCAAGGTTGATCTAAATCCTCAGGAATCCCTTTAAGTTTAGCGAATACTCCTGGGTTAGATTCTTTCAACTGTTTATATGTTATTTTCCCTTCTTCATCAAAATATGGCTGATATCTCTTAATCGTGCTCTCTGACAATCGTTTCCTTATAATATTAAAAACTCTATCTTCAGAAGATGTCTTTTGATACATAAAAATCGTATCATGTTTTCGTTTAAAATATTTTACAGCTCTACTTCCAATATCTTCATATCCCCAAACTATCTCATCAACAAAGTTGTTTGCGCCAAATACTTCATCCATCATACAACGCAAGAAACCCGCTTTATGCCAATCACAATGAAGATATATTGTCCCCTTATCAGATAACAGTTCTCTTAGTAGAATTAATCTCTCATACATAAACTGTAAGTATTCGTCATTAGCCCAAATATCCCCATACTGTTTCTCTTCAAAAGATGTACTATCGCTTTCCGCCGTTCCTATTCCCTTAATTTCTATCTTTTTCTTATAATCCGCCTTGCTGTCAAACGGCGGATCAATATAAATCAGATCAATCTTCCCACGATACTCTTTCAGCATATGGCTCATAACCTGCAGATTATCTCCCCAGAAGATCTTATTCATCCAACCATCTACCGGTTCACCATAGGATTCTCGCAACTGCGCCGGATAATATTGCGTAGAGCGATACGGTCTTTTCCCTGTCCATCGTAATTCTGGAAATCCTTTAATTGTAGGTCTTTGATCAAATTCGAATGTCATCTGCCCTTCTATCTGTTTTGCCATTTCTTTATCCTCCGTGATTTATTTATTGCTGCAATAATGTCGGAAATCGCAGTTCTTACATGTTTTTGTATTGTTACATCGCTGCGAAAAATCTTTTTTCAAAATCCTTCGAACAGTATCATCAAAGGCTGCAACGGTTCCTTCTACTGCACTTTTCGTATACGGGAATGTCACCATTGGATTCCCGCTGTCTTCTGCCGTGTAATACAAGTGCATCTTACTGACTTTCTGCCCAGTTCTTTGCTCAATCAGATATGCATATAACTGAAGTTGCCGTCGATAATGCTCTATTCTTTCTCTGTCTTTTTCCAGATCCGGTTTCTTTTCCGATTTGAAGTCTACGAGTTCAACCGTATTACCTTCACCTTTTACCAGGTCAATCTTACCTTCAATGATATAAGCGTCTCTTACAAGACTTACATCCACTTCCGCCTGTTTGATCTGACTCCACTTTCCGCGTTGCTTTTCAGCGTATCGCATAACCTGCGCAAGTGCCGCCTCCAGCTGTGGCTGTGCCAAATAGGAATGCTGACTTTTGATCAACGAAGTATAATTCGTCTCAAACCAACTCTTAATATTCTCCCCGGTTATTGTATTTTCCTCATTTCGTATTGCTGCCCTGTGAATATCCTCTATCGTTTCATGTACTAATGTACCGAACACCATAGCGCTGCCTCTTACCGGCAGGAACTCCAGTTCCTTATAAAACTTGTATTGCAGCGCACATGTCTCATATACGGAAATATGTGATGTAAAAGAGAATGTATCTTTGATATTCACATTCTTTACCGTATGAAAATCAAACTCTTTCAGATCAAAACTCTTCGAATTAACATATGGCAATTCGGAATACGGATCCCTGAAGTACTGACTTGGACATTTCTTATTTTCATTACAGGTAAGAACAAGCAGATCCTGCGCTCTGGAAAACGCCGTGTAGTATAGTCTCCAGAAATCGTAATACTTCATTGTGTCATAAGGTTCATATGGCGGCCTCTTGAAGTATTTCTTTTCGATATCCACCATCCGATCCTTATAGGCCTTTCGTGGTACTGAGTCCAAAGTGTCTACAAATACGATTGGAAACTCCATACCTTTCGATTGATGGATCGTCAAAAAAGATACACACCCACTCGGTGCATATTCCGAATCATCCTCATATTCGCTCATTCCACCATCCAGCAGAAGTCTCAGATAAGTGTTAAACAGATTTTCGGTGTTGCTGTCTATCCTTCGTTTTCCTTTGTACTCACGCCCGTCCAGGACCGTAATCCTGTTCAGATACTCGTATTTTCCGATGATCTGCGTTAGCGTCGCCAAATTTCGTGCCGGTCGCACATCTACAAGTCCGGAATCCAGATCAACATCCAACCAATCGCTGAACGGTTTAAAAGAAAGCAACATATAAAACAAACCGGTATAACCGTAATCGAGAGTATCTCTTAAAACAGCATGTTCTTTATTATGTCTCTTTATGAACTTTTTTAATTCATCGTTTTCAGTTTTTTTTAATTCCGTCACTGCATACTTTATGCAGTTCTCATAATAGCTATAGGTTTCCAGCTTAAGGAATGGGTATTCCTTTTCCTCCAGTCCACAGACATATTGTGGAAACATAGAGAGCATACACCCCAAAGCAAGGCGTATCTCATCACGCTTAAAAAACATATCTGATCGAGGAGAATACACATGTATGCCGTTCTTTTCCAGATACTCAGCAAGCGCAATCACTTTAGGATTTTTTACAGATTTAAATAAAAACGCCAGTTGATTATAGTCTTTCAATTTTCCGGATTCTTTTAAGCGTTCTATGAATCTCAGAATATTTTCATGCCATTCATCCGGATCGTTTTTTCCACTCAATTTCACAACACACGGACTCTTGATCTTAGATTTCTTGCTTGCCAATATCGTTTTGGGATAGCGACATTTTCCCCAATCAAATTTGAAATCAGCACCATCCGTTGTAAGCATCCATTTATTATAAAAATCAACAATATCGCTATCGGATCGATAATTCGTTACCAACCCGATGATCTTACATTTTCCTTTTGGGAACCGACTGGGAAACTCCAGAATATTTCGGATCGTTGCTCCACGAAAACGATAAAGGCCCTGATCATCATCACCCACAACACATATATTATTGTGTTTCTTCGCAAGCAGAAATACGATCTGTTCCTGGATGTAATTGGTATCCTGATACTCATCCACCATCAGATACCGAATCTTCTCCTGCAATTCCTTTAAAATTTCCGGGTGATCATTCAGCAGCCGAAAACACTCGGTTTGAATCCCGGAAAAATCAATCAAGTTTTCGTCATCCAGTAATTTCTGATATCGAACTATGATCTCGCCGAGTACGGCTACGGAACTGTCCTTATCTTTACTAAGATCCTCCGGCGAAACCATCTCCTCGGACAGATTATTTACATAACTGCATATCTCCTCAGACATCTTCCAGCCACCGGATTGGATCAGCCCTGATATATCCGGAATATTTTTAAATTTACCCAGGTTCCGGAAAACCGTATATTGTTGGTCAAAGGAATCCAGCATTCGATAATTTTTCTTAAGTCTGGTATATTCGAGATGGTCTTTGATAATACGAAGGCACAAGGAATGAAATGTTCCGATGTACATTTCATTCACATTAACACTGATATCTCTGGCCGCCAATTCATTGGTTATTCTGGTGATAAGCTCTTTTGCCGCCTTTTCCGTAAAAGTAGCGATAAGTATTTCTTCCGGCTTAACCCCACATTCCCGGATCAGATAAATGGTTCTTTGAACCAATGTAAAGGTTTTGCCCGTCCCGGGGCCGGCCGTAATGAGAACCGGGCCCTCCGTTGTCTGAATCGCCTCTTTCTGCTGTTCATTTGCACCGCTGAAATCATACATAACCCCTACCCCCATTGAAAACACATTGTTTATCACTATGATTTCCTGCTTTGTTTCATATTGAATTAATTATACACCTACAAGGTGTATATGGCTACACCTAATAGGTTTTTAATCAATTATACGATGCCCATATAATATTGGTTATTACATCCTACGGGGGGATAACTGAATGTATAAACCGGATACTTTATATGCCGATATTGGCTTCAGAATAAAGGAATTGCGCCGTATCCACCATATGACGCAGGATCAGCTTGCTGAGTTTATGGACATCAGCATCAAACATATGAGTTCCGTAGAACGCGGAATGTCCAGTCTTTCTTTAGAAAAGCTGATTCAGGTATGCGAGGTTCTAGATTGCAGTCTGGACTATCTCATCATCGGAAAATCTCCGGTAAAAGATGAAGCCTACATCCCGAATGTAGCGCGTCACGCTGTATTTCTCTCCGACCGTAAGTTTACGGCAGATTAAT
>CAMJAP010000121.1 GCA_946403625.1 uncultured Lachnospiraceae bacterium | reverse complement strand
TCTATATCTTATATGTATAAAACACCTCCGGATATCCCACCTTCATCTGCACAAAATCCTGTTCATATTCCGACAATGTTCCTCCCCAGGATTCATATACCTTACGGGCTTTCGTATTCTCTTTTAATACGCCTATCACCATTTGATCCGCATTTCTCTCTTTTGCCCATTTTATAAAGATGTCCCTTAGGGCGGTTCCTATCCCCATCCCCTGATACTCCGGATCTATATAGAGCGCAACCAGATCTGCATAATCGTTCTTGAAGTACTCATAGTCGGAATCTAATGTTCCAAACATCAATCCGACGCTCCTTCCTTCATGCTCTGCTACATAGGCTATTTTTCTTTCACCGATAAACTTATCTTCCGAGAACGCGCGGAGTCTGTTTTCCATTGCGTTTTCGCGTGCAGCAAAAACCTTCTCCGGAAAAATATGACCGTAAGAAACACGCCATACTTTATCTAAAAGTGTGTACCATTCGTATCCGTCTTCTTTACGGATCTGCCTGTATTTAATATCCATAAACACCTCCCGATTATACCATAAATCATATATTTTTGTAACTGTTCAGAACTATACGACATTCGCTCTCATGCACTCCATGTCGATACAACGCCAGTTTTCTCCCAGCAGGAAAACGTTTCGCTCCGCGTATTCCTGAAACCCTGCAGCCTTATAGCAGCGATACGCAGACGGATTATTATCAAATACTCCGAGTGTCACCCGCTCTGCCCGAAAAAGCTCAAAAGCATATTTCAGCGCCAGTTGTATCATCTCCCGACCATATCCTTTTCCTCTTTTCGTATCGTCCACGATCACAAAGCCGATACGCATCTCCTTTTTTTCCGCTCCCATATAGCGAAGGATCAAGTGTCCCACGATCCCGCTTTCATCAAAAGCCGTCAGCGGATAGAAATTATCCGGTTCCTCACAATCCCCGTTATTGTCAATGTACTTACGGTTCATATCTTCCGCAGTAATTGGGAAGGATTCATATCTGTCCGAAGTCCATTTTCGAAAACTCTCTTCATCCCTGCACCAGGAAACGATTGTTTTGGCATCCTCCGGTTTGTATTGTCTTAATCTAAGCATCACGCATCCTCCTTTCTCGATACAAAAAACCACTTACCCGGACAGATAAGTGGTTTCATATACAGAAATCTTATTGAAAGGATAACCTATCGCTTATCTGGATCCGTTTTTGAATGCACAGTACCAAAGCCATACACATTGACGACATGCATAGCCGGGACGAATGAACATTTAACTACAGATACACGATAAAACATCTATTTTCCTTTCGTATTGGTAAATTTACATTTTTTCAGAGTATACTCCGCATACTACTCTATGTCAAGCCTAAAAATCGTCAACCGCGCACGAACACCGACGAATAAGTCTAGAAAATTAATCGACAAAATGAGCCATACTTAACAAATATCCGATTGTCCCATCCTGTAACTGTATTTTAATATCCAAATCATTTTCAAATCCGATAAAATTAAATTTATCATCCTTTGATAAATATATGATTCCGGCTTTTTCAAAATCATATCCATTATTAAAGTATTCTTCCACACTCTTCATATCTGTTGTAAATAAACCATATTCACAGTAGTAAAGCACATCTTTAATCCCCGAAAGATCCAGATCACATATCTTCAACATATTATCTTCAAACTCGTAATAGAATTCATATACTCCAATGTATGCACCTGCATTATAGGTATCAGCAATAAGCTTTCCATTTTGATCGATAAGGCCGGCTATATCCCCAGATAATTCGACCATTTCCGAACCTTCTTTTGCAAACAATCTATAGGTAGGATCATCGCTCGGTCCTTCATCAAATGTTATCAACTCTATAGAATTATCTTTTTTATCTACATCCACAAGATACACTGCCTCTCCGGGATCATGGAATTGAAAGAACTCCTCTCCATCTAAATAAAGCTTACATACCGCATCTCCATTTCGATCCATTCCGCAATTCTTCATAGTTATAACATCTATTTGTCCATCGCCATCCAAATCATACTTCAGATCCTGATAATCCTTTATATTTTCAAATTTGCAATAATCTATAGCTACATCTTCCACTCTATAGAATTCCGTATCAAATTGCGTAAACTCTATTCCGGTTTGCGCTGATGTGTCACTTTCAATGTATTCGCCTGCCCCCTCCCCAACAGCAGATGTTGTGTCCTCCGCATTCAAAGATTCTTCTTCGCAGAGATTATCATTTCCCTGCGCTTCTGTAGTTACAACTATAGCCTCAGCTGTAGCATTTTCTTCACTTCTCATCTCCTCAACATTTTCTTCATTTGCGTTTAGAGATAACCCCTGATCATTTCTCTCCAACTCTTGGTTCTGATAAGAACACCCTGTGCTCATAAACAACAGAATCGTCACCATAACCTGAATAACCTTGTTTTTTCTCTTTTTTCCCATAGTATTCTGTATCCTCACTTTCACTAATATTTTTCTGTACTCATCCATTCTGCCATAAACCAGGCAAACATATATCCATAAATCAAAAATCAAGTGCTAAAAAGGCGTTATACTTTTGAGCCTGCATCAACGCATCGTAAAAAACCGGATACTTTTCCTTAGAGACCAAGGTGATCACCTCATGGATCATCTCTGCCGGAATGATCTCACTTTCAAAATCATCAATAAGCAGCCCAAAACGATCGTTGATAGTTTCAAACACATCCCACAAGGTAATATATTCATTTTCAGGTATAGTGAATGAAATCAGATTCTCGCTCTCTTCTACGCCATGTTCATATTCTTTTTCACCCATTTCGTTCCTGGGGATGGTAATCCATTTATTCATCCTAAAACATCCGACACTAATTATTTTACGGAATTTTCCGACTTTAGGTAATCTGTCAAATACGACCCTTCGTCCACATCATCCGTACCAAGCAGGATCACATCTTCGCCGTCATAATCTCCGAGGTAAAAATCCTCGCTGCATACAATCCTGGTAAAGCGTTCAAATAGCGCTCCGAGACTTTCTGCAAGCACCGTCACTTCCTTTTCATCTCTTCCGAAATTGATCACCCTGCCGGTTTTGCCATCTGTATCCGGTTCCGGATCAACCGCAATAAAGTTTCCACCGCCATCCGAGCTAAAGGGGATCCATTTTTTATCGGAATATTCCGGAATACTTTTCATCAGTGACTTGCTAAAAGCAAGTTGTTCCATGTTTATCCTCCCGTCTCGCCTTGTAACTATACCGCCTGAACATTATCAAATACCGTCCAAAACAAAACTCTTACTTTGGTGCCCACATTGTATCCGCCGTCCAAATTTAACGAATGCACCTGATGCACAGAATAGAGCAGTGCATTATATTCTACGGTTCCTCCGTCCTTCAGATATCTTGGGATCGGGATCAGCGACACAGCCAAAATGGCCATGGCTGTCACTATAATAATACGCTTTTTTGCCTTCTTCACACTTCATCCTCTCCTTGGCATTCCTCTACAGATTCTTTGTGATTTCCGCGATCAATTCTGTTTCGAATCGCTTTACATCAAGATTACTCTTCTTCCTTACCGGCGGAGTGAGCTTCATTACCGGCGGTTCCGTTTTTAAGATCGTTTCATATATTTTCAAATACTCCGGATACACACTGTACAGTTCACCATGCTTATATCCGTTTTCTTTCTGATAGGCTGCCAGTTCCTGACAGAAATTGAACTCCTCCGGCATCGCGATTTCTTTTTCCAGTTCTCCGTCATATGCCCAATGCGCCAGATTATAAACACCGTGCGCCTCTACGCAAAAGCCTCTGGTAAAAGCATCCTCCGTGGATTCACGATTCTGTTTCGCGCCCTTGCACAATTCCACCAGTCCTTCGTTGATCATCTGCGGATCTTTCTTCAGGAAGCCAAGATAACTGTCAATAAATCCTTTTTCGATCAGTGTCAGTTTTTTGCTCAAAAACTTATCCGCCTGCCCGATTGCCGTCTCTTTCATATTCTCATCCTGATACCACAAAGCCATCAGGAGATTTACAATGCACGGGCCTGCATTGTATCCGTTATTGGACGGTCCGTTTTCAAGCGGGATCAGCTTTTCGATCCGATCCGGCAGATTCGCCGCCAGAATTTCCGGAATTACACAAAATGCAAAGAATGAATGATCATATCCCGGATCCGTAATGCAGTCCAGGTGCTCGATCAGCGCCGTTTCATAAAGCGCATTATTCAGCATCGCCATATCGCGCTGTTTAAATGCCTCATAAAACTTATACTTGTAAAAGCCACTTTCCATGCCAAGCCAGGTCAGCAGAATTCTTATCCTGTCCTCCTCGCTCCGCTGCTGAAAACGCTGTTCCCGCACCTTTTCGCTTCTGGATTGAAATCCGTCCGCATAATCTATGATATAAAGATCCGGCCTCGAGGAATGCAGTTTCTCGTAATCCCCAACCAGCTTTTTGTAATCTTTCTCGTTCATAAAATCCACTCCTTATTTTTTTATTCTGTCGTTTATTTATCCCCGAAGTAATGAAGAATCCTTATACAGACCAAGGTCTTTCGCCTGAATCTTGATATCCTTTTTCAAGTTGTAGATTTTGTCCAAAATCTCCGAATAGGAGGCATCCAAAACGGACAGGTCCAGACACTTTTTTTCTTCATAGATCATATCCAATACCTTTCCGACACCATACGGTAAGGCAATCTCCGTTGCTTTTGCATCTGTCTCTACCGGAACATATGATCCATCATCCGGGTTAAGCTTTCGATATCCTGTTCCGAATATTTGATCTCATTCTTCATTGCTCTTAACCCCTTTTCCGATCGCAGTTACAGCTTATGCCATCTGCCCCGATTAAGCAAAAGCATTCAAAAATACTCTTACCATAACAAAACATCAAGTAATAGTATATTTTAGTCCATCCCAAATAGCAAGATTTCTTTGCAGCGTTTCCATCTGTGTCTTCGCAGGCAAAACTGCAAATGACGGCTGTAAACAGCCGCCATTCACAATTACCATTAAATTCCTACGATGGCGCGATTACCACTCACCGTTTCCGCCGATTGCGACCTTTTCTACCAGTTCCTTAAACTCCTCACGGTATTCATCATTTAAGTTCAGATCATTCAAGGTATCCACTACATGCTCGTAGCTTGCATCACCTTTGTACTCACTGTCCGTCAGAAGCATTGCGAATTCCGCCACTGCTGCCGAGAACCGGAAATCATTCCCTGATCCGTCGCTCAAATGCTTTGCTCCGATCGGATACTCCAGCAGTTTGGAAACGGACTCGCCCGGCTCCTTGTAGCGGACTGCCAATGTCAGCCACTCATCACTGTTCAGCGCACTTTCCGTCAAAGCCGTTGTTTGATATCTAAGGCTTGTCTCCGCCATCTCTTCCCCGGCCGGAACCAATTCGTACAGAACGGTCACACTGTGTCCTGCGCCGACTTCTCCGGCATCTTTGGTATCATCTACGAAGTCCTCTGTATTCAACCGTCTGTTTTCATATCCGATCAGGCGATATTCCGCAACATAAGCCGGGTTGAACTCGACCTGCAGCTTCACATCATCCGCAACGGTGATCATATTGGCACCGAGTTCCTCTACCAATACCTTCTTTGCTTCATTCAGAGTGTCAATATAAGCGTAGTTTCCGTTACCGTCATCTGCCAATGTCTGCATACGGGAATCACTGTAATTTCCCATACCAAATCCGAGTACCGATAAGTAGATGCCGGTCTCTTTCTCCTTCTTGATCAGATCGCTCATCTCACTCTGGCTGGTAATTCCTACATTCCAGTCACCGTCAGATGCCAGGATCACACGATTGTTGCCGTTATCAAGAAAATTCTTCTCTGCCAGCTGATATGCCATCTCCAGAGCTGCCCCGCCATTGGTACCGCCGCCTGCGCACAATCCGTTCAGTGCATCCATAATCTTCTGCTTCTCATTTCCCGGCACACCGTCGATCACCATCTGAGTTCCGTTGGCATAGGTCACGATCGATACCCTGTCCTTTTCTCCCAGCTCATCTACCAGTAAGCCAAATGATTTCTGCAACAGCGGCAATTTGTTATCAGCCGCCATAGATCCGCTCACATCGATCAGGAAAACAATATTGCTGTCTCCGGCTTGTGAAAAATCGATGGATTCCGTCTGCAGTCCCAAATGCAGCAACAGGTGTTCCTTATTCCAGGGACATTCTGCGATCACGGAATTGACACCAAACGGTTCTCCGTCTTTCGGCCCATTATAACTGTAATGAAAATAATTGATCATTTCCTCGGCCCGTACAGCTCCATCCGGTATATTCTCCGGCTGATAACCTTCGTTGATCATCCGACGGACATTGGAATAAGATGCGGTATCCACGTCTGCCGAAAAAGTAGATAACGGGCTTTGTGCAACCGATGCATATCCGCTCTCTTCAATGGCATCATATTCCTCTGTATTAAACTCCGCAGGATTCATTCCCCCGTTACTGTTCACTACCTGAGGATCCATCATTGAGGTCAACATCTGCGTATGCACGCCATCAGCCATCTGTGTATCTGCAGATACTTTTGATTTTTCTATCCAGCGGAGACCGAGCCGTCCGAAAATTCCGAGCGCGGAAATTAACAGGACGGATAAGATTCCCAAATTCCGGATTGCCACATCCCGTGCGTGTTTGCGGGATTTGCATTTTTCAAAAAGTTCCGCTTCCAGCCCTTCCGGCGCAGCTATGTTCGATAGTATGTTTTCATTCGAATTATTCTTCATATGTCACCTCTCCTATGTACTCGGTTTTCAGTTCCTGACGAGCCCTTTGCATCCGTTTCTTAACGGCAGCCTGCGAAATATTCAAGATCGCCGCGATCTCCTCTACGGAATATCCCTCTATGTAATAAAGGATCACCACAGACTTCATCTTGAAATCCAGGTTCCAGATCATAGCGAGCAGTTCCGCCTCATCGCTGCGCAAACCGTTTGTGAGAAGATGCGTTTCTTCCATCTCTTCCCAGGATACATTTGCATGTTTTCTATGGAATCGCAAAAACTCTCTACACTTGTTCTGGGATACCTTAATGAGCCAGGCCTTCCTGTGCTCGTCACTCAGGAAGTTCGGTCTTTTGGTATAAAATGCCAAAAATGTCTCCTGCAGCACATCCTTGGTATCCTGTTCGTTTTTCAGGATCAGGAAACAGATCTTGTACAGCATACTACTGTATTGCCCGATCACTGCCTCCAGTTCTTCATTATTCATACTCATTCCGATCTCCTTACCTGCATATTTGAAAAGCCTTTCACTAGATATATGCAGGAGCATCCCAAAAGGTGACAAATATCTTTTTCTTTTTTCAGATTTTTTTCAAAAGCACTCCGTATACACAAAAAGCGCCCGCTATGATCACCGGATGACCTTGGCCGGGCGCTCTTTTTTACTTCTCAGACGCTGTACGCCGAACATAATTGAAAACATCCAGGCGTGTTACTCCGAGTTCCTGCAAATGTTTTATACTGTTCTGCTGCGCTTCTTTGGTATTGAAATCCGGGATCAGGGGCACGCGCACCACCACCCGCTCCGGGCCGGCCTTTTCCAGCAAGAAGCGCAGATTAGATTCCATGATCGACGGATCCCCGCCGGTATAGGCGTGATAGATATCCGGATCCATATCTTTGCAGTCAACGATAAACTCGTCAATGGTCTGCTCGGCCAGTTCCACCAGCGACTGCGGTACCGCCAGGCTGGTCTCGGCACACAAACGCCACGCATCGCTGCAGATCTCGCGAAAAGACGCAAAAAAGGCGGCCTGCAACAAAGATTCTCCTCCCCCGAAGGTGATCCCGCCCCCGGTTGCCCGGAAATACAGATCATCCCCGCGAACACGCTCGTACAGTTCCTGCGCGCTGATCATCTCTGCTGCATTCCGCTTCAGAATATCCTGATTGATGCACCACTTGCAGCGCAAAGGGCAAGATGCCCCGGCAACCAGCGTGGTCACACCCTGCCCGTCAATCCCCAGGCGATGCCGGGCAATACGCAATAAAGGAAACAACGGCTCCTGCATATTCATAGCATTCTCAATTTCCGTAGCAGGGAGTAAATATCCCTTCCACATCGGTTTCCGCATCCGTAAACAGTTCTACATAGCCCATCTCATCCGCCCCGGAGTTGGTACTCCATGTTGCCGGATCCGAATCCACAATATGATAGATGTGTCCCTCCTGCAAGGTGATCTCCGGGAAGATATCCCACTTTACATTTTCAACACCGTCCTCATCGCGTGTCGTTACTTCCCAGGTTCCCAGCAGGTTTTCTTCCCCGTCCGTAATGTCATAAATCCGGATCAGCCCCGGAGCCGCGCCCATTCCTTCGTTCCAGTGCTGTGTCGTCAGCGCACAAAGCTTCACATCCTTTTCGGGAATAAACATCGGACAATACCGGGCTCCGTTGAGCACCGCACCTTTGTTGCCGGTACCCGCAAAGGAAACCAGGCCGTCAAATGCATTCTCCGCGGTCTTTATGGCTTCCCCGTTCGCCGGACAAGTCTCAACATCCCATACTTCCGCTTCGCCTGCCAGTTCCGGCACATATGCCACATCACCTGACAATTCGCCTTCTCCGTCTTGCGGTACATACGCTACATCACCTTCCAGTTCTATCGGTGTCGGCTCTGCCTCAGAACCGCCTTCCGGTACATACGCTACATCGCCCGACATTTCGACCTCTGTCGGCTCCGGCAAAACAGTGGTTGCACCGCCCAGTTCCTGGCTCTGGTCCGGCGAGGAACATCCTGCCGTTCCGAAGCTGATCCCCGCGCACAAAGCCGTAACCGCAACCTGTTTACCGATCCGACGACGTGCCTCCAACTCCCTTTCCAGATAGCGCAGTTCGCTCTCGCAGCGCGGACATGTCCCGGAGCAGTCCCCCTGATAGGTGCATTCTCGCGTCACATACGGTATGTCATTCTCATCAGCAATCTTCTGGCGGATTTCCTTTAAGATCTTACATTTTGCTTTTCCCAGCATAACATTTCCCTCCTTTTCGGCTCCCATCTGTGTGTTTTTCAAATCACCTATCCAAGATACGCTTGGGCTGTCACTTTTTTATGGAAATGATCCTTAAAAATCCCGATCCATTGTTATCCTGCTTTTCCGATATACGCTACCGATTGATTTGCAATGGACACCAATCCGTTTTGGGAATACCGGTC
>CAMJAP010000120.1 GCA_946403625.1 uncultured Lachnospiraceae bacterium | reverse complement strand
GCAGGTTACCCACGCGTTACTCACCCGTCCGCCACTAAGTTTAAAGAGCAAGCTCTCTAAACTCCGTTCGACTTGCATGTGTTAAGCACGCCGCCAGCGTTCATCCTGAGCCAGGATCAAACTCTCTAAAAAAGTTTTATCCTAACCAGTTTAAACTGGCTAAAATCCATTCTTTACTGTTTGGTTTGTTAAACCGTTCTGAAATTCTTCAGAATAAAATTCTTGAAATCTTTCAGGGTTGGATAGCTGTGTAATTATCAATGTTCATCGGCCTTTCAGACCTTTCGTCGCTCCGGAGTTTTTTGTGTCTCTCTCGCGGCGACTTGATTAGAATACCACCTTCCCCACATTGTGTCAACAAGAAATTTCAAAAAATTTCAATTTTTTTTCGAGGGTATTTTCCGGACACAATCTTATGTTAATAAGTCGCTCTCCATGTACTAAATATAGTATTTGATCTCTGAAAATAATTATGTCCACCGAAATTTTTTTTGATTTTTTTCGGATTTTTCTCTTATTTTTTTCATTTTCGGGTGTTTTTTACCCCAAAAAATATTTTTAAAAGATCACGGGAAATGAAAAAAGCTGCCTCCCCGGAGATCCCACTCCGAAGAAACAGCCCTTTCTCTTCACCCCAATATCTTTTCAACCCCGGTCTTCTCTGAAAACCATCTTCCTGTAACCCTTTTTGTAACTCCCCAAAAACTACACTTTGAAATAGCTGATGATGTCCGTCAGTTCATTGGACAGCTTCTGTAACTTATCTGCCGCTTCCCCGATCATCAGGAAGGTTGCGTTCAGTTCTTCCATAGATGCATTGGTCTCTTCCGTGGATGCTGCATTCTCTTCCGAGATGGCCGACAGATCCGCGATGATCTCCTGCAAGCCGTCCTTTGCCGCATTCAAGGAAATAACACGTTCCGTGATATTGCTTGAGGTATTCTTCACCTGGCCCACATTGCCGTACATCGTTTCCATGTTTTCTTTTGTGGAATCCAGCTGGCTGGCCTGTACCGCAAAACTGTCATTCAGCTTTTCCAATACACTTACGGAAGAAGCTGAATCGGAAAGCAGTTTCTCTACGATGGATTTGATCTGATCCGCACTGTTGCTAGACTGATCTGCCAATTGTCGGATCTCATCTGCCACTACCGCGAATCCCCGTCCCGCATCACCGGCACGCGCCGCCTCGATGGAAGCGTTCAGCGACAACAGGTTGGTCTGTGTTGCGATATCCGTGATCGCCTGCGTAAATGCAGAGATTGTTTTGGCAGATTCGTTCGTGGAATTGATGGTATCCCCGATCTCCTTTACGGAAACCGTCACTTCATCGCTGTGACGGATCAGCTTATCCAAAGAATCCATTGCCTTATCGCAGGCATCTTTCATTTCTTCGGTATAAGTATCCATATGACGCACATCCGAAGTGATCGCCTCGATATTCTTGCCGATATCGTCTGTGTGGTTTACCGCATTTTCCACACTCTCCGCCTGCTCCACGGCACCCTTGGAAATTTCCGTTACCGCATTGACCACCTGCTCCGATGCCAGAGTTGCCTGCGTCGCCGACTCCGCCAGATCGGTACTCTGCCGGTTCAGATGCTCCGAAGCTTCCTTGGACCGGGAGATCACATCTTTGAGTTTCTCATCCAGATGTCTTACATCATCCGCAATGATCCCCAGTTCATCCTTGCGGCTTACGATCTTTTCGTCCACCGTTGTTGTCAGATCACCTTCTGACAGAGTGCCCACGGTTTCGGCAATCGCCTTCATATGTGCCGAATGTTTACGCGAAGTCAACATACCGGTGATGGCAAAGATGATCGCGGTTACCACAATAACGGCACTCATAAGGATCATCTTCCCGTACATCGTTTTATTGAAATCTTCCGCCATACGCCCTGCAAAGAAACAGCCTACATACTGACCATCCTTAAATTCCGGCATATAGCACACATAATACGGTTTCCCGTCGATCATCGTATTAAAATCCTGATATACCTGCCCCGCCTTTACAGCGTTATAGGCGGCATCTCCGATATCCGTCCCTTTCATCCCGTCGATGGTTGTGATCGCGCGGGTCTTGTCGATGATCAATGTGAACTCCAGGCCGGTTGCCGTATTCAGATTATCAAACACCTGCTGCACATTTTCTTCTTCGCTCTCCAGGTTCCACTCACCTTTCCACAGCTGACCATCCACGAAATGATAGTCACCGTCATACAGCCCATCAATGGTTTGCTGCAACTGGCCGCACGCCGAATGCAACATCTCACCGCCCATAGAATGAAAGATGTCCTGGCACTCGATCAGTGTAACCACACCGACAATGACTGCCATAGCCAGCATACCGATGATCGCAAGCCCTACAACCTGTCCGACCAGATGCTTATTTCTCTTCATTTCCATATGCGGTCCCTCCTTGATGTTCGTATGAGATTCCTCCGTGAATCAACTAAGATACATTATACCTTTTTTGTGCAAATAATACAAGAACGCTTTTCAATCCGCAGACACCTTTGTATCTATTTAACAGTGCATATACCTCTTCTTTGGTGATAAACACAAGAAAACAATAAAAAAACCACAGTATCACTGTGGTTTATAAAGAACTTTATTGGAAAAATCAAACAAATGCCTACCGCAACTGGATCAGACTGATACCGTTTTCCGTCACCAGCTGATAGCGGGTACCGTAAGAAGTCGGGATCATCAATAGTACTTTCTCCTCAAAGTCGCCTGCATACTTGAGTTTCCCTTTCAGCGTATAGACCAGGCATGAGGTTGCATTGTAGATCACGACATTCTCCCCGGTAAAGAAGATATCGTCGTATTCCGTATCAAAAACGATATTGCTGTACAGATTGCCCTTTTTATCATAGATATCCATGCGATACCGTCCGGCACCGGTTTTGTCAAAATACACCAGACCGATGTAGTTGCTGCCATGGTAGACTGCACGCACTTCATCGTTCAGGATCACTGTCGCGATATTGGTCGGACGCTGCCCGCCTTCGTAGAGCATGAGTCCGTCATTGGAAACCGCAAACGCCGTCTCACTATCCAGAAAACCGATATACGGCACCAGCTTTCCCTGATAGTCATAACCGCTCACCAGATTGTCCGTTTCATTCCGACCCACATCACCGAAATTGTAGAACGCCACCTTGGAAGTCATCTGTCCGTTATCGACATAGAGATAGGAGATCCCTACCAGGTGCCCGTCTTTGGAAATACCGATGGCAAACGGATATCCGCTGCGGGACATGGTGGTACGGAAATAGGAGATCTGTGTACCGTCTTTATAGAACAGATAGATCGGCGTGGTTGTCACATCATCCAATACCGCTGCCACGATCCCGCCTTCCGAAAGACAGATCCGCTGCACCGGACTGTTGACCGAGATTTCCCCCGTCTTACCGTTTTTGTCAAAGATATAGATTGCGCGCCCGTTGCGGTCTGCCACCGCAACACTCTCTCCGTTGACCTCAACCATAGGCGCCTGCATAGTATAGGCAAAGCTCCACACATCCATCCCCTTGGCGTTGGTGCAATGGATACCGTCCGGACTGTAGGAAAGAAAACCACTGCCAAAAGGAACGATCGTGGCACCCGCTGACGAATGCCACTCCACCGTTCCTACTGTCTCATAATCCGTATATACATGATTGCGGATGGAAAAGAATACGACCAGTCCTACCGTCACCAGCATTGCCAATAACACAAAGGCTATGATCGTTTTTCTGGCACGGATCTTACCGAGTTCTCTTTTGTAACTGATCAGATCGACCGGATCGTTTTCTTCTTCCCGATTCTTCCTGTTGCGCATAATAACCAGTTCTTACATCCTACCAGCTGAACTGATAGATCGTTGTCGTCTTGTACTCATCCTCCGGTCCGAAAACGGCCTGCGGAAACTCCGGATGATTGATGGCATCCGGGAAAAACTGGGTCTCTAAGCAGAAGCCCTTGAACGGAACATTCTCCTGACCTTCCTTACCCATATTCTTTCCGATGCAGTTACCGGAATAGAACTGAACACCCGGCAGATCCGAGTATACCTGCATCTTACGGCCGCTCTTTGCGTCCGATGCTTCCGCGATCAGTTTCTTCTTGCCGTTATATTTGTCCACGACAAAGTTGTGATCAAAACCTTTGGCGATCTTGATCGGCTTAAACTCCGTATTGTGCAGATCCTTTCCGATCTTCTTTCCCTTGGTAAAGTCAAGCGGCGTGCCCTTTACATCCATATAGTTGCCGGTCGGGATCAGCTCGCGATCCACTTCGGTCACCCTGGATGCATAGATGGTCAGCATGGTATCCTCAACATTTGCACGGGAAAGACCGCCCAGGTTGAAGTAACTGTGATTGGTCATATTGATCACGGTCTTCTTATCGGTCGTTGCATGATACTCGATCTTCAGTTCATTCTTATCGGTCAGGGTATAGGTCACCGACACCTGCATATTGCCCGGGTGTCCCATCTCCTTATCCTTTTTCTTCAGCGTAAAGGTAACACTGTTCTTTCCGGCCTCTGCCGCCCAGATCCGCTTGTGAAAGCCGATATAAAAATCGCTGTGCAGATTGTTCTTGTGATCGTTCTGCGGCAACTGTACCTTCTTGCCGTCTACCTTGTAGGTACCGTCTTTGATACGGTTTGCGATCGGGCCTACGGTTGCACCGAAGAAGCTGCCGTTCTTGGTGTACTTCCACAGCTTGTCATAGCCCAATACGATATCTTCTACCTTGCCCTTCTTATCCGGTACATACAGATTCTTTAAGATCGCGCCGAATGTGATCACATCCGCACGCATCCCGTTTTTGTTGGTAATGGTATAGCAGTCTACTGCCTTGCCATCCGCAGTTTCTCCGAAAAACTCTTTTGTTACTGCCATTGCAAAACTCCTCCCGAGCTTACGCTCTGTGTTTTATAATTCGATTCTGCCTTCGAAAGCACGCAACAGCGTGACTTCATCAATGTTCTCCAGGTCTCCGCCCACCGGCACACCGCTGGCGATCCTGGTCACCTTGATCCCCGCCGGCTTGATGAGCTTGCTGATATACATCGCCGTGGTCTCACCCTCTAAGGATGAATTGGTCGCAATGATCACTTCATTCACATCGCCTTCCAGCCGTGCGATCAGTTCCTTCAGCTTGATATCCGCCGGTCCGATCCCGTTCATCGGCGAGATCGCGCCATGCAGCACATGATAAACACCTTCGTACTTTCCGGTCTTTTCATACGCCGCCAGGTCTCTCGTATTCTCCACCACCATGATCATATGATGATCGCGCTTTTGATTGGCACATACCGGACACAGTTCCTGATCCGTCAGGGTGCAGCACTCCTTACAGTACTTCACATTTTCCTTGGCACGGATGATGATGTCCGACAATCGTTTCACGCGGTCATGCGGCAGATTGATGATATGGAATGCCATGCGTTCCGCCGTCTTGCTGCCGATGCCGGGCAATGCGCCCAGCTCCGTGATCAGTTGGTTGATGTCTCCCGTATAAAGATCCATACCGCTCCTTTAGAACGGCAGACCGCTTAAGTTCAGGCCGGAAGAAATGTTGTGCATCAGCATATCGCTCTCTTCCTCTGCCTGGCTGAGCGCTCCGTTTACCGCAGCGATCACCATATCCTGCAGCATCTCTACATCGTCCGGATCCACGGCGTCCGGAGAGATGGTCAGTTTGGTCAGCTGCTTCTTACCGGTAACTACGGCTTCTACCGCACCGCCGCCGGCTGCTGCCGTATATTCCTTCTCCTCCAGTTCGTGCTGCTTCTCCTCCATCTGACGCTGCATGCGCTGTGCCTGCTTGAGCATGTTATTCATGTTTCCCGGCACAAATCCGTTTCTTCTTCCCATCTTTAGTCCTCCACTTCTACTTTGATTTGTTTGATATTTAATATTTCCGAAAGATCCGCAAACTGCGTATCAAACTCTCTGCTCTCATCGTAAACGACCGCATCAAAGGGCACTTCCTTGCCGATGTGACCGCTTAAGATGTCCGTAAACTGTGTTTTGAAATTACCGTTCCGCAAAGACTCCGCGTGCACGCTTTCCGTAAAGCACAGCAGCAAATGTCCGTTATCTCCCAGGGAAAGCTTGGCCTTGTTCAAAAGCCCCCGCAGCATAAACTCGGATTTGCCGAGGATCATCGGCCACTCCCGGACGACTTTTTCAATATCCTCCGGCACGGCGATCTCCAGTTTGCGCTTGGGCTCCTGCGGCGCTGCCTGTGCCTGCACCATCTGCTGCGGTGCCGCCGCCATGGAGATACCGTTCTCGATCTTTTTCTCCACATTGCGGACCCGCTCCAGCACGGCCTTTTCATCCGTATCCATCTGCGGACGCATCAGGCGGATCAGGTACATCTCCAACATAATACGCTTTTGTCCGGAAAAACGCAACCTTCCCGACAATTCCGTAAACACATCGATATAGCGCAGGATGCTGTTCATCTCCAGCTGTGCCGCTTCTTCTTTCAAAAGCGCAAGGTGCTCCGCCGAAACATTGAGCAGATCCTCCATATCTCCCGCATCCGATGCCTTGAGCAGCATCAGGTTACGCAGATACCAGATGTAATCCGTCACAAACTGGGACAGATCCCGCCCCTGCATCACGATCTCTTCCACCAGATCCATGGCCCCGAGGATGTTGTCTTCCAGAATGCATCTCGTCAGCCGGCTGAAGATCTCGGTATCCACCGCGCCGAGGATTTCCAATACTTTCTCATAGGTCAGTGTTTCCCCGAAATGGAAGGCCACACACTGATCCAGAAGACTTAAGCCGTCACGCATGGAACCGTCGGCCGCCTTGGCCACATAGGTCAGCGCCTTATCTTCCACCGAGATGCCTTCGATATCGGTGAGTTCCCGCATACGCGCCGCGATCGTATCGATGGAGATACGTTTAAAATCGTAGCGCTGGCAGCGGCTCATAATGGTAATGGGGATCCTGGGCACCTCTGTGGTCGCCAGGATAAAGATGACATACTTCGGCGGCTCCTCCAACGTTTTTAAGAGTGCGTTTCTCGCACCCTCGGAAAGCATATGCGCCTCGTCCATGATATAGACCTTGTACCTGCCCTCCACCGGAGGGTAAGCCACTTCTTCTATGATGGTACGCACGTTTTCCACACCGTTGTTGGAAGCCGCGTCGATCTCGATCACATTCATACTGCTGCCGGCAGCGATCGCCTTGCACATTGCGCATTCTCCGCACGGAGAACCGTCCTGCGGATTCTCGCAGTTGACGGCTTTGGCAAAGATCTTTGCAATGGTGGTCTTGCCGGTACCACGCGTACCGCAAAAGAGATACGCGTGGCCGATCCGGTCTGCCTTGAGCTGATTTTTTAAGGTTGTTACAATATGGTCCTGACCGCGTACATCTTCAAAACCCTGCGGCCGGAATTTACGGTATAAAGCTGTATATGACATTTACTTACACAATTCCAATATTATTTTTTTAGTCTCCGAAGCTGATGCCCAGCATCTTGGCTTCCTTGATGATGGTCGCGTCCGGATCCACCGTCTTTAACTTGCCGGCCACATCCTTGAGCGATACCTTCACCACTTCACGATTTTTGTATCCTACCATAAAGCCGTACTCGCCCTTTAAGATCAGTGCTCCGGCTTCCGCCCCCAGACGGGATGCGAATACGCGGTCGTACGGACACGGTGCCCCGCCGCGCTGCATATGTCCCGGCACGGTCACGCGCACTTCCAGGCCGGTCTTTTTCTGGATCTGATCCGCCACCTCGTAGGATACGCTCGGGAACGGATACTGCTCCATCTTTTTCTTGTAATCCTTCTTGGACAATTTCGAATCTTCTTCCGAGATCGCACCTTCCGCTACCGCCAGAATGGTGAAACGGCTGCCGCGTTCCTCTCGTTTGCGGATCGCCTTGATCACCTTGTCGATCTTGTACGGGATCTCCGGGATCAGGATGATGTCCGCACCGGACGCCATACCGGCATTTAAGGTCAGCCAGCCGGCCTTGTGTCCCATCACTTCCACGATGAACACACGACCGTGGGAATCCGCCGTGGTATGGATGCAGTCGATCACATCCGTCGCGATATCCACGGCACTCTGGAAACCGAAGGTCATATCCGTGCCCCACAGATCGTTATCGATGGTCTTGGGCAGGGTGATGATGTTCAAGCCTTCCTCACGCAGACGGTTCGCCGTCTTGTGGGTGCCGTTGCCGCCCAGGATCACCAGGCAGTCCAGGTTCAGCTTGTGATAGGTGTGCTTCATCTCTTCGATCTTGTTCCGGCCCTTCTCATCCGGTTCGTCGATCGTCTTGTAAGGCATACGGGAACTGCCGAGGATGGTTCCGCCCTTGGTCAGGATGCCGGAAAAATCCGAGCCGGTCAGCATACGAAAATCGCTGTTGATCAGTCCCTTGTAGCCTGAGTGGAAACCGAAGATCTCCACTTCCTCCCCACTGTTGTAGATCGTCTTTACCACGCCGCGCATTGCTGCGTTGAGTGCCTGGCAGTCGCCGCCGCTTGTCAGCATACCGATTCTCTTCATACCCCAATACCTCCAGTTCTTTTATGCTGTTTTACTGTTGCGCTATGAATACCCCTCATCCGGCCTTCGGCCACCTTCCCCCCGCAAGCAGGGGGAAGGCAAGATCGAAAAAGCGCCGCTCCTGTGAGCCGGATTGCAAAACACATCCCCTGTGATCAGGCAAGATTACTCAAACATCTCCGTTGTCAGCGGTGTACCGAAGGGGATGTCCTGTGCTGCCTTCCTGCCGAGCAGGTCTTTTAAGTACTTGGGCTTGAGGCCGTTGCTCGGACGGATGCTGCGCACATTCTCGAGTGTTACGGTCTCGCCCTTCTTGATATCCGCTACCGCAAATAAGCTGCGCCGGAAAGTCGTGGATGCCTGCTCGCCTTTGGTCAACGTATAATCCGGACCTTTGGCGATGCGTTTGGCATTACGCACATCCCGCACCATGGCTGCGAAACTCTCCATATCCATACTGAACGCGCTATCCGCGCTCTCCACACCGGCGAGCTTCACATGCTTTTCCACTACGCACGCGCCGAGGCTTACGCCGACGATGGCGCCCAGGCTGCCTTCGCTGTGATCCGACAGACCGATCGGTACGGCAAATCGCGCCTTCATATCCGGGATATTTCCCAGATGCATATCATCCCAGGGTGCCGGATATTCGCTGCAGCACTTGAGCAGCACGACCTGATCGTT
>CAMJAP010000119.1 GCA_946403625.1 uncultured Lachnospiraceae bacterium | reverse complement strand
AGACAGCAAATGGAGAGCGGACCGGGGGGTACGGAAACTGGCGGATGACGAGTTTGCGGTGACGGTCTTGCGGCCGCCTATGATTTATGGGAAGGACAGTAAGGGAAATTATCCGACATTGGCCGGGATGGCGAAAAAATTGCCGCTATTTCCAAGGGTGAGGAATGAACGCTCCATGCTCTATATTGAGAATCTTTGTGAGTTTTTGTGTCAGGTGATGATACGGGGAGAAGGCGGGATATTTTGGCCGCAGAACAAAGAATACAGCAATACCTGCCGGATGGTGTATCTGATCGCGCAGGCAAACGGACACAGGATCCGTATGATGAAAGCATTGGCACCGGCAGTTGCACTGGCGTCTCATATTCCGGGAAAGATCGGAGGGCTGACCAACAAAGCCTTCGGAAATCTTGCTTATGACCGGAAAATGTCCGAATGTGACTTTGAGTATCAGCTGGTATCCCTGAAAGAGTCCATTAGAAGAACGGAAAATTGAGCATGGTATCGGGGATTTGACATATTTGGCAAATCATCGTAGAATAATCCACGAATGCTTTGCAAGAGAATAGGGCGGGAGTTATTATGTTAAACGATAAAACAATACTGGTGACAGGCGGAACAGGGTCTTTTGGACATCATTTTGTAGAATATGTTCTGAAGCATTACAGCCCGAAAAAGATCATTATCTATTCCAGAGATGAGTTCAAGCAGTATCTGATGCAGAATGAATATAAGGAATATGCAAAAGTGCTCCGCTTTTTCATCGGTGATGTAAGAGACGAAGAGCGCTTAAGCCGTGCGATGAAGGGTGTGGACTATGTGATCCACGCGGCAGCGTTAAAGCAGGTGCCGGCGTGTGAGTACAATCCGATCGAGGCGATCAAGACCAATGTAAACGGTGCGACCAATGTGATCAATGCGGCGCTGAATACAGGGGTTCAAAAAGTAGTTGCACTCAGCACGGATAAGGCAGTTAATCCGATCAACCTGTATGGCGGTACCAAACTGGTATCGGACAAGTTGTTCTGTGCGGCCAATGCGTATGGTGGAGAAGACGGCACGCGTTTTGCCGTGGTTCGTTACGGTAATGTGGCGGGAAGCCGCGGCAGTGTGATCCCGCTTTTTCAGCGGCTGATCGATCAGGGAGTGAAGGAATTGCCGATTACGGATTTCCGTATGACGCGTTTTTGGATCAGTCTGGAGCAGGGCGTGGAACTGGTGATCAAGGCGCTGCATGAGGCAAATGGCGGTGAGACATTCATTTCCAAGATCCCTTCCTTCAAGATCACGGATTTGGCAGAGGCAATGCTTCCCGGATGTACCCCCAAAGAAGTGGGCATTCGTGAAGGCGAGAAACTTCATGAGATCATGGTGACCAGAGAAGACTCCATGCATACCTATGAATATGAGAAACACTTTATCGTTTATCCGCATTATGACTGGTGGAGAGAGAGGGATCTGATCCCCGGAGGAAAACTGGTTGCTCCGGAATTTGAATACAGTTCCGGAACCAATACGGAATGGCTTTCCGTGGAAGAACTGCGTGAGAAAATAAAGACGGATCTGGATAATCATTAATTATTTACAATAAAGAAAGAGGAGAAAAACAGTTATGAAGAAAGCACTGATCACAGGCGTTACCGGGCAGGACGGATCCTATCTGTCCGAGTTTTTGATCGAAAAAGGATATGATGTACACGGTATCATCCGCAGATCTTCGGTGGACTTCCGTGACCGTATCGCGCATTTGGAGGGACATCCGCAGTTCCATCTGCATTACGGTGATCTTTCCGATACATCATCCCTGGTAAAGGTGATCGGAATGGTAAGACCGGATGAGATCTACAACCTGGCAGCACAGTCGCATGTGCAGGTTTCTTTTGACTCTCCGGAATTTACGGCAGATATCGATGCGACCGGTGTACTGCGTGTGTTGGAAGCGGTCCGGATCACGGGGCTTGCGGAAACCTGCCGTATTTATCAGGCATCCACTTCCGAATTGTACGGAAAGGTAGAAGAGGTGCCGCAGAACGAGAACACACCGTTCCATCCGTATTCTCCGTATGCGGTAGCAAAGCAGTACGGTTTCTGGATCACCAAGGAGTATCGTGAGGCATACAATATGTTCTGCTGCTCCGGTATCCTGTTCAATCACGAATCCGAGCGCCGTGGCGAGACCTTTGTTACCAGAAAGATCACACTGGCAGCAGCAAGAATAGCTCAAGGAAAGCAGGATAAACTTCTTCTTGGTAATCTCGATTCTTTAAGAGATTGGGGCTATGCAAAGGATTATGTGGAGTGTATGTGGTTGATTCTTCAGCACGACAAGCCGGAAGATTTCGTTATTGCAACCGGTGTGCAGCATTCCGTGCGTGAATTTGCAACTTTGGCATTCCATCATGCGGGTATTGAACTTGAGTGGAAAGGTGAAGGACTTGATGAAGTAGGAATTAATAAAGCTAATGGTAAAGAAGTAGTAGCCGTATCCCCGGATTTCTATCGTCCGACCGATGTTGTGAACCTGTGGGGCGATCCGACCAAGGCAAAGACCGAGCTGGGCTGGAATCCGACCAAGACTTCCTTTGAAGAACTGGTAGCGATCATGACAAAGCATGATATGGAAAAAGTTGCCGTAGAACGTGCGGAAGAACATATCAAGACCAACCTTGCAGAATACCTGGAGAAGGGCGTAGTTAAATAAGATGAAGAGAATTGCGATCACCGGTTTTTCCGGTTTTGTGGCAGGACATTTTTTGGATTATTTATATGAGAACGATATTCGGTGTGAGGTGCTGGGCCTGGACCGGGCTACACCGAAGATCGATCTGGCAAAGTATGCGGATAAACTGAGTATTCGTTTCTCGGTGATCGATCTGATGGATAAAGAGGCACTTAAGAGTGCCTTTGCCACATTCCGTCCGGAATACTGTCTGCATCTGGCGGCATTCAGCAGTGTGGCATACAGCTGGAAATATCCGTCCGAGAGTTTTACCAATAACAGCAATATTTTCTTAAATCTGATCGATGCGATCCGCGAAACGGATGCAAGTTGCAGGATCCTTTCCGTAGGTTCTTCCGAAGAATACGGAAATGTGGCAAGAAGCGATCTGCCGCTCAAGGAAAGTCAGAGAGTCAATCCTTTGAGCCCCTATGCGGTGGCACGAGTATCGCAGGAGCTGATGTCCAAGGTTTATGTGAAGGCTTACGGCATGAATGTGATCATGACCAGATCCTTCAATCACATCGGCCCGAGACAGGATGATCGTTTCGTGATTCCGAGTTTTATCAAGCGCATCATTGATATCAAGAAGAGCGGCAAAGAGGCGGGCGAGATCGAGACCGGAGATACTTCGATCATCCGTGATTTCGTAGATGTCCGCGATGTGGTCCGTGCCTACTATATGCTGCTGGAAAAGGGAACACCCGGAGAGATCTACAATATCTGTTCGGGGAACGCATATAAGCTATCCGATATCATTGACTGTATTGCCGAAAAGGTAGGCGTTCAGGTGACGACCCGGGTAAATCCCGAGTTTGTGCGGCCGGATGACAATAAAGAGATCGTCGGATCGGCCTACAAGTTGGAGTCGGAACTGGGATGGAAACCGGTGATCGATATCAAAGATACCCTGCAGGATATGATCGAAGAGAGAAGTTGAGAGAATAGATTAACCTATAAAGAAAGCCCGGTGTGGAAACACATCGGGCTTTTTGCATGGTTGTATGAATGATTTACTCTTTTATCAACGCTTTCTTACGTTCTTCAAGTTTCTTCGGACTCCAGCGGGCAACGACCATATCCTTGCCACGGTTGGTAGCATAGGTCATCAGGTGGAAGACCTGCTTGATATACTCTTCGGTTACTTTGAAGGACAGCTTGGACTCGCCGCTTTCGCGGTCATGGAAAGCATACGGGGTCTCCAGGACTTTCTTGATCGGGCACATTGCCAGCACTTCGATCATGATCTTCCAGCCGATCGGATTCAGGTCAGCACCTTCGAGCAGCTCCCGGCGTACCATAAACAGGCCGCTGGTGGGATCAGTCACATTGCGCAGGCAGGGCAACAGGATCTTGCCGATATACCGTGCGGAACCGGAGATGATCTTGCGGAACAGGTTCAGACCGCCATCGCTGCCCCCCGGAATGAAACGGCTGGGGATCGCCATATCGGCGTGTGCCAGCATCGCAGCGTACATATCCAGCAAAACCTCGGGCGGATGCTGCAGATCCGCATCCATGCAGGCAACGAAATCGCCCTTTGCCAGTTGGAAGCCTTTTACAACCGCAGTTGCCAGGCCTTTTTCGTTCTCACGGTGGTGCAGTACCACATGGCTGTTTTCTTTTGCAATCTCTTCGATCACCTGCGGAGTCTCATCCTTGCTGTCATCCACAAAGATTACTTCATAATCGATCCCCGGCAGAGCGCCGTCAATGCGGGTAAGCAGCGGACGGATGTTATCCTTTTCGTTATAGGTCGGAACGACAATGGAAATCATAGGCCTCTCCTTTTGCTTTTACAAATAATATAAAATGGGTTATAATAACGCTTGCATCATTATAACACTTTTGGTGTAAAAATGATATAGAAAACCAAGAATAACTGAGAGGAAAGTTTACGCGGCATGTCTGTATTACACAGTCTGGATCCGTTTATATTATGGCTGATCGTATTTCCGTTATTGATCGGAATGCTGCCATGCCATTTGATCAAAAAGCAGAAAAAGACACCGGGACAGGTGTATCTCTGCGGTCTTTTTACCATGCTCGGGATCTTTCAGGTGCCGGCAGTGATCATCGTTTTGCAGAGAGGGCATTTGTCTGCGCTGATCCGCATTATGTTCTGGATCGCCGTAGTCCTTTCCTGTGCCGGCTTTGTTCTGGCGGTAGTCCGGATCACAAAGACTACGGCACGGGATTGTTTTCAGCTGCCCACTATAAAGGGAATGAGCAGTGAACAGCTGGTTTTCTGGGGGACTTTTTATGTTATGCTTGCGGTACAGTGTGCGATGTCCGTGATCGTGATGACATCGGATGGGGACGATGCGTATTATGTCGGCCAGGCACTCACGGCGGATGTGACGGATCTGGTTTATTATTTTGATCCGTATACCGGAGCATACAGTTCGCTGGATTACCGCCATGCGCTGGCACCGTTTCCGTTATTTATCGCATTGCTGGCCAGACAAAGCGGTCTGCATGTGGCGGTGGTGGCCCATACGGTACTGCCGGTCTTTTTGATCGTGGCAACCTATATGATCTATATGCAGATCGGACGACTCCTGTTTCAAAAGGATCCCGAACGCATACCGACCTTTATGATCCTGATCTATCTGCTGAATGCATTCGGCGTTTATTCGCGTTATACCCGCGAGACCTTTTTCCTGACGCGTACATGGCAGGGCAAATCGATCCTGGCCAATTTGGTGATCCCGATGGCGTTTCTGATCCTGTTTGCGATTGCAAGGAGAACCGAGCGGGGGCAGGAAACAGAGATCTATGAGGAGAAGGAACGGGGAACTTTGGGCCTGTTTGTGCTGTTATTGATGGTGAATCTGACCGGTGCATTGAGCAGTAGCCTGGGCCTGCTTCTTTTGATCGTTTTGGAGAGCCTGCTGCTGTTGTTGATCGCTATTCGGAATAAACACCCGATGTTGATCCTCGGAGCGATCCTGTCGCAGATTCCGTGCTATTATTTTATCGGAATGTACGCGATGGAAAAGATTGCACAGATGTAGAGAAAAGAGAGCGTAGCCGTATGTTACATATGCTGAATGAGATTTTTACAATTTATTCGCAGTATTCCGGAACTGGTATCATTATGGTGCTCTTTTTTATGGCACTCATTTATATTGCGATGTCCGAAAAAGACCGCTCCAATCAGACGATCCTGTTGTACGGCAGTATCGTGCTGATCATTTTTATTTTCTTTCCTTTGTTTTATTATCTCTATATCACTTTTGTGGATGCGAGTACTTACTGGCGTTTGTGGTGGCTGGTGCCGGTCGGCATCGGTCTGGCGTATGCGGGAGCCAATCTGATCCGGGAGCATTCGCTGACCGGACTGATGCTGATCCTGGTGATCCTGTTTCTGGGCGGGGAGTCGATCTATAGCGGTGAGCTTTCCGGTGAGATCGATCTGGCACAAAATGCATATCAGATTCCGCAGAATGTGATAGACATCGTGGACGACATCAAGGCGAATGAAGTGGATGAGGTGACGTTTGCAGCATTTCCGCCGGAGATGCTGATCTATGTGCGGCAGTATGATGCCACACTGCGTTTGCCTTACGGACGGGAAATGCTGGACGAGCGCTGGTCGGTCGGAAACGGTTTTTATGATCAAATGAGTTCGGAAATGCTGGATTTTGAGATTTTGGCGGAAAAGTGTCGTTACAATTCCGTGCGTTTTATAGTGGTAAATGCGATGAAACCGAAGTTGAATGTGCCGCAGGATTACGGGTTTGAACTAATGGCACAGCATGGAATGTACAGTATTTATGTGTTCTGGGGAGTATGATTTTTTAGAGTACTTACCGGCTTCGCCACCGTGGATTGCGTTACGGTGGCTCCCCCGGTAAGTGAAGGAAAGGCGGAGCGGAGGGCGCTGGGGAAGGAAGAACATCGTGCCGGATTCTCCACTCGCCTTGTTGTGAGTAAATCATAAGATATTTTTTACCTAAAAGCAATTGGCGAAAATACCAATAAATTTAAGCAAATTCAACTTATGGAAACCCAAATCGGTGCGTCGGAGAGTTTTTTTGGCAAGCGGGCGCATGGATTATTTTGCTTGCAAAACCTATATAATATATGATAAAATTCAACTAATTATGTTTACATAAAATAGTGATTATTGACAATTAGTAATTTTTTCGAGCGCATTACAGAAAAGGGAAAAAGTGTAATGAATAAAGACTTCGATATCATAGATATGGATAAAACGGGGCCGCTTCCGAAGACGGATGAAGAAGCACTTGCGAGAGCGAAGGCGGAGGAAGAAGAAAAAGTAAAAGCACAGGAGAAAGCAGGGATTCATGTGCAGGTGCTTTCGATCCTGGTGGATGAATTGCGTGCTGCGGTGCGGGAGGGAAATCCGGATCACGAAGCCGTGGCAGAAACGGAAAACGGCGCCACAGTTTCGGAGGAGAATGACGCGGAAACCGTACCCGGAGAAGAGAAAGAACTTCCGGAAACAGAATCTGCAGAAACGACGGATACGGAAATTACTGAAAGCACGGAAGCAGAGATAAATGAGCCGGGCTCGGTCGAAGAGAAGGAACTCTGTGCGGAAGAAGCGGCAGAGGAGGTTACAGATGCAGAAACCGTCGATAGCGGCGACATAGAGAAGACCGGGGCGGCAGAGAGCGGCTATACCGATGAAGAGAATGCGGAGGATCATGTTTTTCAGGGCGAGATCTCCGTGGATACGATGCTGCTGACGGATATTTCCGAAGAAATCCGGCGGGATCTGCAGGAAACACAGGTGATCGATGCGGATAAAGTTCGGGCAGCGGCAGAAAATACCGAAGAACTGGATATGAGCAAGATCAAAATGGTCGGCTCGGAAACGATGCAGATGATCGATCTGGATTCGGATCTTTTTGAAGTGCTCGGCGGCCGGATCGGCGGAGAGTATACGGACGAAGAGGCGGAGATCGGCGAAGATATAAAAGAGGAATACGCCGACGAGGATATTGCAGATTCGGAAGGGGAATACGCTGACGAAGATACGGAATACCCGGAAGAAGAGTATGTTGATGAAGAAACAGAATACGAAGATCCTGACGGGTATTATGAAGATGAATACTATGAAGACGGTGATGCGGAATATGCAGAGGAAACCGAAGACATTGAGTATTTAGAAGACTTCGAGGAAGAAGGATATTACGAAGACGGCGCTACGGAAGAAGCCGGGTATAACGAAGAAGATGTACCGGATGGTGAGATTGCGTATGATACCGAAGGGGTAGATCCGGAAGAAACGAACAGCGATGAAGCATCTGCGGAACCGAATGTCGCAGAGGCGGAGGAGGTCGTAAAGGCAGAAGCTTCTGCTCAGGCTCACAAGGCAACGGGTACAAAGAAAAAGCACGGCAAACATACGCAGGAGCGTAACGGCAAAAAGACATCTTCCCGAAAGAAATCCGGGAAACACCGGAAGACTGCCGGAAATAAGCAAGGACACGAGAATCCGTCCGCTGCAAAACGATCCGACAATCACAAAACGCACGGAGCGAAAAACAATAAGTCATCTCAGCAGACGAAACAAACAGACGAGCTTCGGTTCGTTAAGATTGCGGCTGCGGCGATCGTGCTGTTTGCGATCGGTATGACATTCCTGATCCATTTGAACTGGAAAGGAAACGGGGCAGAGCAGGGAAAGAGCGGCTATATGTACGAAGTCGGGGAGAGTCTGGCGAGTATCGGTATGGCCGGAGAGAACGGCTTGAATGCCCTGGCGGAAGCGGGACGATTTTCACAGGTGAGCGTGGACAACGGAAGTGATACGCCGGATACCGTCGAACCGACAGCAGCGGTGTCAGATGAGGGTATTTTGGTAGAAGTTACATTCACCTCTCTGGAACAGGATCTGAAGATCAAGTTTATTGATCAGGAAAGCAGACGGCTGATCACGGATGTTGCATTTGAAGTGCATCTGCAGCCGAAGAGCGGTGATATGGTCACGCTGGTGGATGCGGATCTGGACGGCATCATTTATGAAAAAGGGATCAAGAGCGGTGACTACTCGATCGAAGTGGTTCCGGCAGACGGCTATCAGTTTGTAGGCGTACAGGATATGGTTAATGTGCGTGAGAAGATCGCATACCAGCAGATCGATGTGGCACAGGAGATCAAGAAGGAATCCGAGATCAATGTGGCGGCGGAAGATACCGGTGTTTCATTGGGAGCAGCGGGAGCACCGCAGGTAACCATGCCGGCATTGCCGACAGAAACGCCGACCCCTACGCCTACCCCCAGCCCGACGCTGGCAAATGGCGATACCGTGGAATGGGTGGAATCAACCAAGACACCGGTAACCGGCGGCGGCAGCGGATATAAGCAGGTCGGTAAGGATTCGATTTCGGCACCGTCCTATGCGATGCGAAATGTTGTGGAAGTACAGAATGACGGGTATGCGGCAATTCCGTGTCAGGGAGCATTGCGTACTCTGGTCAGAACCGAAGCGGAACCGACGGTAACCGATACCGGAGCGGCTGCGGAAACTCCGACACCGGAGGCTACGGCTACACCGACTCCGACACCGGAAGCGACAGCAACTCCGACACCGGAAGCGACAGCAACTCCGACACC
>CAMJAP010000118.1 GCA_946403625.1 uncultured Lachnospiraceae bacterium | reverse complement strand
ATCCGGCAGCACCACAAGACGATCCTCTTTTATAAAGAACAGATCGAGCGTTTTCCGGAGGCTCCGCGGAATTATCTGGAACTGATGAATAATCTGCTGGTCGATCATCGCATTGCGGAAGCGAAAGAGACGCTGGAGAAATACCGAAAGTTAAAAGGCTGTTCCGAGCAACGAATCCGTATTTATGAACTTCGTATTGCGGTATGCGAAGGGAATCGGAAACACGCGGATCCACTGGCAAAAGCAATGCTTGCGGATTATCCGAACGACGCAAAGATCCTCTTTGCGCTGGGGGGTTATTACGCAGATTGTGAAGAGTATGAAGAAGCGATAAAACTATTTGAACAATCTTATGAAGCGGGGGCAGAACCGCATTATGTGGATGCGCTGCAGGCAATGGCGGTCCTCTATGAGATCCGGAAGGAGTACAAAGAAGCGATCCGGATGCAGGAGCGGGTTCTTCAGACTCTCAAAGAAGAATGAAACACCGTGGAAGGGGTAGCAGTAGCGCAGGCGCAGGACGAGATCGAGCGACTGGGGAAATTAAAGTAAGTTAGTTGGTGCGGATCGGTTTTTCGAATTCGCCAAACACCCCGTTTGAGCCTAGATAGTATATAGGTATCATTGATAATGTACAGAGTATTATAGGGACGGAAATATTTCGTCCCTTATTTGAATTTGTATTGATAAAGAAAGAGAGAATCGGAAAACAATACTATGGATACAGATTGATGGAAATTTAAGCAGGGGTTAGAGAAGTATATAGTATTTTGTGTATAATTGACACCATAAGTGACTCGGAGTAAACTGTACCCCAGATACTGGACAGTTTAATGATCGAATTAATTCTTAATTCCGGAGGGAAAAATATCCTGAAAAGGGAACTTCACATGGTTATGTGCGAACAAAGTTTCGAACCAATACACTTAAAGAACTTTTTAGTGACAATAGATTTAGAGATTTGACGAGGAATTTACATGTACTGGAATCAGAGAAGTGCAGAGGGGGTCCTTTTAAAAATTATTGTAACAATAAAGCAGCAAAACCTTGTACGAAAGAAACAGTAAATAACTGCGTTCGGGATATAGTTTTTAGACGGTATATGAATGTAAGAGGAAAGAAGGTTAAAGATGAGTATTCAATTAAGTTTGCGGAAAGTCAATAAAGAATATAAAAAGAAACAAGTACTAAACAATATAGACATGAAATTTGAGAGCGGGCGTATATATGGAATAGTAGGACCCAATGGTGTAGGAAAGACTACTATTATAAGGATAATTTCCGGATTGATAACAGAATATAATGGGAATCTGGAGTATATTTGCAATGGTGATAATGGTAATATACAGGAATTTAGAAAAAAAGCGGGTTTTATAATCGAAGAGCCAAATCTGGACAAAAGCATGACGGCTGCAGATAATTTGTATCTAAATGCAATTCTGGCCGGTACGGAAAAAGACTTGGATTATGATGCTATTCTGAGAAAAGTGGGTTTAGAGAAGGACAAGAAGAAAGTAGGGAAATTTTCGCTTGGAATGAGGCAACGACTTGGTATTGCTTGTCTTTTGGTAAATGATCCGGATGCGTTATTCTTAGATGAACCAATGAACGGATTGGATCCGGTTGGAGTAAAAGAATTCCGAAAATTGATGCAGGATATGGCGCATGAAGATAATAAGTTAATCGTGATCACCAGTCATATGTTAAGTGAACTTCAAAAACTATGTGATGAATATTATTTCATTAAGGATGGAATGGTGGTTCGGCATATAGAGGATTCTTCCGAAATAGAAGATTTGGAGGATGAGTATATGAATATTATGGTGTACCAAAATGAATAGATTATTAAAACTCAATACATTTTTGATTAAAAAGAATAGAGTGCTGCATTATGCGATCGCTATTTTTGCTCTTATAATTCCGCTGCTGTGTGTGCTTATAGGCTATATTTCTAACGAAGAGATGTCGGTTGAACAATATATTCTTGTGATTTTCTGGTTAGTCGATTTCATTATTTGCATTGTAAGATTTAAATATAGTAAGAACGGATTGAACAAGAAATTAATAATGTACGGTTACAGCCTGTATGATAATGAGAAAATACGATTATTATTACAGCTTGTAATCTGTATGGGTACAGGATTAGTAAATCTCATAATTATGGGAATTTCAATTCCGGGATTATATGATGTTCGGGTTTGCGTTATTTTTTTATTTGCAATTATGAAATATGTATTGCTCTTGAGTAGTATATATGTAATTTTTGATAATGATATTGCGGCGGCGCTTATTTCATATATGTTTTTTGCTATAGAAACAGTTCCGATATTACTATTTGCGGATTTTCTTCCAAAGCAAGCAAGCGCTTTTGCAGCGGGATTTATATGTAGAGTTATGAATGGATTCTATGCGAAGGATGATATCCTATGGGGGATCGTAAGTTCTTTGCTTGAAATATCTATTTTAGGCGTTATAGCAAGTCGGACATTGGCGCAAAGGATTAGAGATGAAAAAGTTATTTAAATTAAATGTACTTTTGTTACTTAAAAATAAATATTTCTGGATTTGCATATCGTGTATTACGATTATTCTGTTGTGCATGTGTTTAACATCAATAGATGATGGTATTAGTAAAGTTGGTCTGTTCAATGTTATCGTATTAATAACTTGCTGCATTCAATTCATACATATGAACAAAATGATCCGTTCGGGATTAAGAGAAAAAGAACTCATTTACTTTGGTGGGAAAAAGGTAAAAATCATAGAATTCATATTCTTAACATTTGTGGTTATACTTTTGACGCTTACTTTGTTTGGGGGAGCGTTTATCTTTAGGGAAATGCTGGGGCTGAATGGCTATGATATGATATATATTCTACTCTCTGTATTATATGTATCAATAATTTGTTATGCAACTGCTGATGTCTATAAAGTGTATGGTATAGGTAATATTATTGCCGTATTTATACTTATGAATTTATCTATGTTGGTTTTTTTGGATGAACATGAAGTGTTAAATCTGATTTTTCCGATTAGATGGTGGATTCAATCGAAAGCGAACGATGATTTGGGTGGATGTATAAAATTGCTGATCTATGATTTGGTTATGTTGGTAATTACATTTCCTATAGGATTGAAAAGATTGAAAGCATTGTATAAATAATTTTGTTGGCGCATAATTTGATCAATCCCAGATCAAGAAACACTATTGACACGGAATTTATTCCGTGTTATTTTTTTATAATCTGTTTTAAGATAAACATTTAAAGTTAAACATATAAAAGTAAATGGTAGGTGGATATGGGAAGAGAAAAACAAACCGATTGCATCATCTGGCACAGAAAACTGCGGGATTTCTTTAAAAAATGCTCGGAGGACATCCGTGAGGAATACGGGATCAAGCAGATCGATCTGGATATTTTGTATTATCTGCATCACAATCCGGAGGCGTCGATCGGCGAGATCAGCCGTATTCAGAGTCTGAATAAGGGGCAGCTTTCTCTGGCGATGACTTCCTTAAAAGAAAAAGGTCTCATCGATACCAGGGAAAATGAGCAGGATAAGCGTTATCAGATCTACAAGCTGACACCGACGGCGGAGAAGATCTGGGATCGGATCGTCTGTTCCAAAGAAGAGATGAAAGAACAGTTGTATCAGGGTTTCTCGGAGGAGGAGCAGAGAATATTTGAAGATCTGGTGACGCGTATGGGCGTGAATATTGACAAGATCCTGGAGGGCAGGTCATGAAGAGAACATACTATATAAGAAGAACACTGTTGACGGCGGCACTGACCGGCAGTCTGATGCTGTCTGCCTGCGGAGAAGAGGAAAAAACCCCTACCACAGCGGTAGAGCAGGATACCGTCTTGACCGTAACCGTGCAGCAGCCGGAGATACTGACGCTGTCCACGCAGTCGCGCTATGTCGGTACGGTGGAAGCGGACAATATCGTCTATGTGATCCCGAAAGTTTCCGCGGAGGTGCTGGAGAAGCATTTTGAAGTGGGTGATCATGTGGAAGAAGGCGATCTGCTCTTTGTATTGGATGACAGTCTGGCGCAGATCTCGCTGTCACAGGCACAGGCGGGCTTGAGCAGTGCGCAGGCAGGTCTGAGCGCGGCACAGGCGGGATATCAGGCGCAGGAAGCGGCGATCGCAGCGCAGGAAGCCGGTATTGTGGCGCAGGAAGCGCAGGCGGAAGTGGCCCGGATCAGCGCGGCAGAGACGATGGGGACCATGGACAGCAACGAACAGAAACTGCAGATGGCGATCGACAATGCGGAGAATCAGGTAACACAGGCAAGATTGGGTGCCGGCAGTGCGACGGACGCTTATTATTTTGCAAAAGACCAGCTGGAAAAGGCGCAGGATTATTACGATCATTGGGACAACGCCCCGATGGCGATCGTGATGCAGTACCAGAGCAGAGATGCCTATAAAATGCAGATCGACCAGCTGGAGCTGCAAAAAGACAATGCTTACCGTCAGATGATGACGGCCAAGGACAGCTGTGATGTGGCGCAGGAAGCGTTGGAATCGGCCAGACAGCAGCTTGCGGATTATCAGAATTATACCAAGAATACGATTGCGGCATCAACGGAAGCCCAGGTTCTGGGTGTGGATCAGCAGTTGCAGGCAGGGGCAGCGCAGCTGGATGCAGCCAATTCTCAGTTGCAGGCAACCGGAGCCAATATCCAGGCGAGCCGTGCAGGCATTACACAGGCGGAAGCGGCAATCAAAAATGCAGAGACGGCGCTCAGTTATTATACGGTATCCAGTCCGGTGTCCGGAACGATCACATCGGTCGGTGTTTCCGAGCACAATATGGCATCCCCGTCCCAGCCGGCCTATACGATCCAGTGTGACGAGCCGGGTAAGGTAGTCTTTTATGTAGCGGAAAAGACCATGCGTGAGATGCGGGTCGGAAACGCGGCAACGATGGAGCGTGACGGCGTATCTTTTGGCGGTAAGATCATTACCGTATCGGAAGTGGTGGATGCAACGCAGGGATTATATCGTGTGGAAGTACAGGCGGATGACGGCAAGATGCTGCCCCCCAGCGGATCCAGTGTCAGTGTATTGACCATATCCCGTCAGTCCGATGATGCGCTGACGATACCGGCGGGGTGTATCTATTACGATGGCGAGCAGGCCTATATCTATGTACAGGAAGGCAATGTGGCGCATCGCCGCGATATCACGGTAGGTCTGATGGAATCGGATCATGTGGAAGTGACGGACGGATTGTCCGCAGAGGATAGCGTGATCGTCAGTTGGAACTCAAATATGCGTGACGGCGCGGAGATAAAGGTTCAATAAGGATATGCGTGATGGCTCTGTGATGCGGGGCCGGTAAGAACTCCTGCCTTCCCCTCTCCGGGGGGAAGGTGCCCGAAGGGCGGATGAGGGGTATTTTAAAATAAACGAGGTATACAAACCATGTTTGCATTAACAAAAGCGGTAATAAAGCGGCCGGTGACCGTGATCGTAACCCTGGTGGGTCTGGTGCTCTTCAGCATCATTTCGGTCCGCAGTATGGATATGAAACTGATGCCGGACATCAACATCCCGATGATGATCGTTGTGGCGACCTATCCCGGGGCATCACCGGAAGAAGTGGATAAAAACGTGATCGAAAAGATCCGCGAAGACTGTTCAACGATCGCGGATATGAAAAAGACCATTACACAGTCCTATGAAAACTACGGTATGGTTCTGTTTCAGTTCAATTACGGCGCGGATATGGATCAGGCAAGAGAAGATATCCGCGGAAAACTGGATGTCGTTATGGATGAGTTGCCGGATGATGTAAAGATGCCGACGATCATCGAAATGGATTTTGATTCCATGGATGATATGACACTTTCGGTCTCTTCCGGAACCGAAGGCGCGGATATGCTGAAACTGGTGAACGATGAACTGGTGCCGCAGCTGCACAAATCGGCATCTCTGGCGGATATGACCGTTACCGGCGGTAACGAAACTTATGTGGCGGTGCGCATCATTCCGGAGTATGCGGCGCAGTACGGTGTCAATGCGACCAGCCTGGTTACGGCGATCCGTTCTTTGAATTATTCCATGCCGGCCGGTAATGTATCTTACGGCGATCAGACGCTGAATATGGAAACTTCCGTGCAGTACAACGATCTGGAGCGCATCCGGCAGATCCCGATCACGACTGCCAGAGGAACGACCATTCACCTGCAGGATGTGGCAAATGTCAGTTACGGTGTGCTGGAAAAGACGGGGCTGTCCCGTTATAACGGAAACGAAACCGTTTCGGTCGGTCTGAAGAGAAAGGCTTCTTCGACTTCCGTTTCCCTTTCCCACGAAGTCAAAAAGATCGTGGACGACTTTGTTGCGGAGCATCCGGATGCACATATTGAGATCATCTACGATGCGGCAGACGAGATCGAAGCAACGCTGAAGTCCGTAGCCACCACGCTGATCGAGGGTATCCTGATCGCGATGCTCGTTATCTTCATCTTTTTCGGTGACCTCAAAGGCTCGTTGATCGTCGGTTCTACGATGCCGATCTCGCTCCTTTCGGCACTGGTATTGATGAAACTGGCAGGAATATCCTTAAACCTGGTATCCTTGAACGGTCTGGTGCTTTCCATCGGTATGATCACGGACAACGCCGTCGTAGTCATAGAGATGTGCTTTAAACGGCAGGAAGAAGGAATGAAATTCCGGGATGCAGCCTTGGCGGGTACCAAAACGGTGGTCGGTTCCATCGTCGGTTCCACCATCACGACCGTTGTCGTATATCTGCCGCTGGTATTTTTGGCGGGACTGTCCGGTCAGCTCTTTAAGCAGATGGGTCTGACCATGGTATTCGTACTGCTGGCGTCCCTGGTATCGGCAGTAACATTCGTACCGTTCTTCTTTACGATCTATCGCCCGAAGGAGCGGCAGAACAACCCGGTGACACGATTCATCAACTGGATCGCCGGCGGATATGCAAAGATCCTGCGTCCGATCCTGAACTTCAAAGTGCTGACAGTGGTTGTGGCAGCAGCATTGTTCGGGCTTTCAATCTATCTGGCGTACGGGCTGCCCACGGAATTGCTGGCAGCAACGGATGAAGGCGTTATCAATATTAATGTCACCTTCCGACCGAATCTGAGTCTGGAAAAAATGGACGAGACGATGCGGGAGTTGGAAGCCTTTGTGCAGGAATCCGGTATGGCAGACAGTATGAACCTTACCATTACGGAGAATACCGCAACGGCAACCCTGACCGCTTATAAAAAGAAAGATATCCCGCAGTCCACGCTGGAAGTGGTGGACCTATGGAACTCGCAGCTGCAGCATTTTTCGGATCTGTGCGAAATGACGGCAAGCTCCGGTTCTACCGGTATGCAGTCGATGATGTCCAGCAGTTCCGCTACGGAATTGGATATCGTGGCGGATGATCTGCCGAGCCTGCGTGCCGCCTGCCGTAAGATCCGGGAAGTATTGGACGGAGAGCCCGGCGTATTGGCGGTCACCTCTACGATGGACGATGCCGGAGCCAAGATCCTGGTGGATGTGGACCCGGAAATGGCAAGTGCCAAGGGATTTGCAGCGATCCAGGTTTCCCAGATGGTTTATGCCAATATGAAGGGCAGTGATGCCGGAGAAGTGACGATCGATGGTGAGACCTACGATGTAAAAGTGGAATATCCCAAGGGGTATTACGGAACCATAGAAGATGTGCAGTCTATGACCTTTATCAATCCGCGGGGCCAGAGCGTTCCGCTGACCGAGATCGCGCAGGTGCATATGGTACAGGGTACCCAGACGGTATCCCGTACGGACGGACGATTCAGCGCTACCATCAATGTGATCATGACGGAAAAAGATAAAGACGCCATTATGGATGAAGTGCAGCCCAAGCTGGATACAATGGATCTGGGTAAGGGTGTGAATTTCGTTCCCAGTATGACGGATGAAATGATGGAAGAAGAGTTTGAAGCGATCGAAATGGCTATTGTTGTTGCGCTGTATCTGGTATTTATGGTTATGGCCATCCAGTTTGAGTCAGCGGCACATTCCATCCTGATCATGCTCTGCATCCCGTTTGCGGCGATCGGTTCCGTATTTATGCTGCTGGTGATGGATGTTAAGGTCTCTATGACTGCGTTGCTCGGTGTATTGATGCTATCGGGTATCGTGGTAAATAACGGTATCATCTTTATCGATACGGCAAACCAGTTCCGTGAGATGGGTGAAGAGATCAAGGAAGCCCTGATCCACTCGGGCCGCGATCGTCTGCGCCCGATCCTGATCACAACGCTCACCACCGAGCTCTCCATGCTCCCGGTGGCGTTCAAGCTGGCAAAAAACTCCGAGACTATGCAGGCCATGGCGGTCGTGATCGTGGGCGGTCTGCTGGCATCCACGCTGCTGACCCTGCTTTTGATCCCGACATTCTACCTGCTGTTTGAATTCTTCCGCAAGAAGAAACGGGTGGAAGAGGAGTGATGCCGTTGACATATCCCTCAAAACCAATTATCATGAAAATGTTATGTTGCAAAGGGTTACGGTAGCCGGGACGGCTACCACGGGGGTGTGAGCGGTTATGCTGCGTGTGTTTCTGGCAGAAGATGAATATGTGATCCGCGAAGGTATCAAGAAGAATATCGACTGGAGCGCGCATCAGTGTGAATTTTGCGGAGAAGCCGGCGACGGGGAGACGGCACTGGAGAAAGTGCGGGAACTGAAACCGGATCTGATCATCAGCGATATCCGTATGCCGTTTATGGACGGTCTGACTTTTTGTGCCAAGGCAAAGGAAGAGTTTCCGGAGGTGCAGATCATCCTGCTTACCGGGTACGAAGAGTTTGAGTATGCCCGCAAAGCCATCCGCATCGGTGTTGCCAGATACCTGACCAAACCCATCAGCCGCGATGAACTCTCGGAAGTGTTAGACGAGATCGTGGCCAAATCCCAAAAAGAGATCCCGGCCGAAAACGACGGCGAATACCGCGATGTCATCTATCGTATCTTTTCTTTTGTGGAAGAACATTTTTCCGAAGAGGATCTGAGCCTGACCAAGGTGGCGGAGCATATCGGGTTGAGCCCGAACCATCTGAGTAAGGTCTTTAAGGATGAGACCGGACAGTCCTTTACCAAATATCTTACGGATTACCGTATCAATGTTGCCAAAAAGATGCTGGACAGCAGCAAAAAGCGCAGCAGCGAGATCGCGGAACTGGTGGGGTATCCCGATCCGCATTATTTTTCCTCGGTATTTAAAAAACAGACCGGTCTGACACCTTCCCAGTACCGTGAACGGAAGGAAGAAGCATGAAGACCGGATTGTCGGGCAGGATCCGTCTGTCCTATATTATTTTGATCTTTCCGTATATCATTACGCTCGTTTTCTTTCTGCTCCATGATCAAAGTGTAAATCAGCGTTACGAAACCATGCTCGGCAGTATTGAAGCTGCCGGCAGTTTTAATACGGATTTTAAGAAGGATTTTGATCTGGAAACCTATCTGTTGATCGCCGGAAATGTGACGCCGGAG
>CAMJAP010000117.1 GCA_946403625.1 uncultured Lachnospiraceae bacterium | reverse complement strand
GTTGACACAAAGGAGTGCCCGAAATGGGTACTCTTTTTGCTTTTTTACGGCAAAATTGATATCATTGTGCAAAGCATATCTTTATAGGAGGTTATCATGGCGAAATATACGAAGGAGGAGATCCTGCAGATCGCAGAAGAGGAGAATGTGGAGTTTATCCGACTGCAGTTTACCGATGTATTCGGCAATCTGAAGAACCTTGCGATCACGGCGGGACAGCTGGAAAAAGCGCTGAATAATGAGTATATGTTCGATGGCTCGGCAATCGACGGGTTTGCGCGGGTGGAGGAGTCGGATATGTACCTGTATCCGGATGTGGATACCTGGGCGATCCTGCCTTGGCGTCCCCAGAGCGGCAAAGTAGCCAGAATGCTTTGCGATGTATATACGGCAGAGAGAAAGCCCTTTGCGGGCGATCCGAGACGGATCTTAAAACGCGCGGTGGAAGCGGCAAAAGAAAAAGGCTATGTCCTGCATGTGGGCCCGGAATGCGAGTTTTTCCTGTTCCAGACCGGAGAGGACGGGGAGCCGACCACGCTGACCAACGAGCGCGCGGGTTATTTTGATATCGGACCGGTGGATACCGGCGAAAACGCGCGTCGTGATATGGTGCTTACCCTCGAAGAGATGGGCTTTGACATCGAGTCTTCCCATCACGAGATCGCATCGGCACAGCACGAGATCGATTTCCATCACGATGAAGCGGTGAATACCGCAGACAATGTGATGACCTTTAAGATGGCAGTCAAGACGATTGCGAGAAGACACGGTCAGCATGCGACCTTTATGCCCAAGCCGAAGTACGGCAACAATGGTTCCGGAATGCATATGAATATGGCACTGTTCCGCGACGGAAAGAATCTTTTCAATGATCCGGACGGCGAAAACGGGATCAGTGATCTGGCAAGATACTTTATCGGCGGTCTGATCCGTCACAGCAAGGGAATGACGGCGATCTTAAATCCGCTGGTGAACAGCTACAAGCGTCTGGTGCCCGGCTATGATGCGCCGGTATGGATCACCTGGGGACGCGGCAGAGGACCGATGCTCCGTTTGCCTTTGATGCGCGGGGAGGATACTCATGTAGAGCTGCGCAGCCCGGATTCGGCAGCCAATCCGTATCTGGCCATGGCAGTGGTCCTGATGGCCGGACTGGACGGCATCGAGAACAAGATCGAGCCGCCTGCAGCGATCGACGGTAATATTTCCGCGATGACGGAAGAAGAACTGGAAGCAGCCGGAATCGAATCCTTACCGGCAACCCTGATGGAAGCCATCCGAGAGATGGAAAAGGATGAGCTGGTGAAGAATACGCTGGGTGAGCATATCACACCGCTATACATTTCGGCAAAGAAGAAAGAATTCCTGGAATACAGTGCACAGGTTTCCCAATGGGAAGTAGATCGCTACTTATATAAGTATTAAAGCGTTTTAACAAAAATCTGCGAAGAAGGAGGAGGCGTCCGTGACAGGCCTGATCGTACTGTTCGGGAAAACTGAAGAAGCACACGGCATACGCAGCCTCCTGATCCGTAACGGTTATGAGGTGACGGCGGCCTGTACCACAGGTGCCCAGGCGCTGGCACAGGCGAATGAGCTGGACGACGGTATCATCATCTGCGGTTATAAATACGCGGATATGGTTTACTCCGACCTGCTGGAGGATCTGCCGAAGGGCTTTGAATTACTGCTGATCGCATCCGGCGCACGCATCGAGGAAGGCGTGGAGGAAGGCGTGGTGGCACTGAGCATGCCGCTCAAATCCTCGGAACTGATCGGTACCCTCGGAATGATGATCGGCCGCCGGGAGAGAGCCCGGAAAAAGGCGCGCCTGCAGCCGAAAAAACGCTCGCCGGAAGAGATGGCCCTTTTGGAACGGGCGAAGGCAGTGCTGATGGAGCGAAATCATATGAGCGAATCCGAGGCACACCGCTACATACAGAAGTGCAGTATGGACACCGGAACCGGGCTGATCGAAAGCGCCCAGATGGTGCTCGCGATGATGGATAACTAATCAGACTGGGGGGACGGTGGCGCGTAGCGCCGGATGAGGGGCGTGTTCGGCTCGCGATTACGTGAATGATTAAGAGGAGATAAATCGCATGAAATTCGTAAAAATGCAGGGATGCGGCAACGACTACATTTATGTGGACGGCGCCAAAGAGCATGTGGAGAACAAACCGGAAGTGGTTCAGCGCTTGAGCGACCGTCATTTCGGGATCGGAGGCGACGGCGTGATCTTTATCAATCCGTCGGAGAAGGCGGATTTTGAGATGGAGATGTACAATGCGGACGGTACCCGCTCGGAGATGTGCGGTAACGGTATCCGCTGCGTGGCAAAGTTTGTCTATGATCTGGGACTGACCGACAAGAATCCGGTGCGCATCGAAAGCGGCGGCAAGGTAAAGACGCTGTATTTGCATTTGAAAGACGGCAAGGTAGACACCGTGACCGTCAATATGGGTGAGCCGATCCTGACACCGGCAGAAGTACCGGTGGATATCCGTGCATTTGCAAGCCCGATCGATCCGAATGCGGACAAGGTCGTGAACCAGCCGATCTCACTGGTATTTCCGGACGGCAGTACCGCAGAAAGTCGTATGACCTGCGTGTCGATGGGTAATCCGCATGCAGTGACCTATGTAGACAGTGTAGATGCTGTGGAGATGGAACGCATCGGACTGACCTATGAGCATCATCCGGCATTTCCGAAATATGTGAATACCGAGTTTATCGAAGTGGTGGATCCGAAGCAGATCCGCATGCGTGTGTGGGAGCGTGGCACCGGAGAGACGCTGGCATGCGGAACCGGAGCTTGTGCATCCGTGGTAGCCGGTGTGCTGAACGGAAAGAACGAGAGAAACACCACGGTGCATCTGCTGGGTGGTGACCTGCAGGTCGAGTGGAGAGAAGAAGACAACTGTGTATATATGACCGGACCGGCAAGGATCGTTTTTGCGGGCGAGGTCGATATCGATAAAGTGGAAAAATACAAGCATTAACTTGGGAGGAAAATGACAATGGTTTGGCCGAATGAAGATTATCTGAAATTGCCGGGAAGTTATCTGTTTTCAACCGTGGCAAGAAAGCAGCGGGAGTTTTCCGCAGCGCATCCGGATGCAAAGATCATCCGTCTGAGCATCGGTGATGTAACACAGCCGCTGGCGCCGGTGATCATCGAGGCATTGCACAAAGCCGTAGACGAGATGGCATCTGCGGAGACTTTTAAGGGCTATGCGCCGGATCTGGGATACGAGTTTCTGCGTAATGTGATCTCGGAAAAAGATTATAAGGCTCGCGGCTGCGACATTGCGCCGGATGAGATCTTCGTTTCCGATGGTGCAAAGGGCGACTGCGGCAACATCCAGGAGATCTTTGCAAAAGACTGTAAGGTAGCAGTTTGCGACCCGGTGTATCCGGTATATGTGGATACCAATGTCATGGCAGGCCGTACCGGAACTTATGATGAAAAGACCGGCACATGGTCGGATGTGATCTATATGCCGTGTACCGCAGCGAACGGATTTGCGCCGGAACTGCCGAAGAAAGTGCCGGATCTGATCTATCTGTGCTTCCCGAACAACCCGACCGGTGCGACGATCACGAAGGATCAGTTGCAGGTTTGGGTGGATTATGCAAACAAGGAAGGCGCCGTGATCATTTACGACGCGGCATACGAAGCATATATTTCCGAAGAGGATGTACCGCACAGCATTTATGAGTGCGAGGGAGCAAGAGAGTGCGCGATCGAGATCCACTCCTTCTCCAAGAATGCAGGATTCACCGGGGTACGCCTGGGCTACACGGTAATCCCCAAGGATCTGAAAGCCGGCAATGTGCAGCTGCACAGCCTGTGGGCAAGAAGACACGGTACCAAGTACAACGGCGCTCCGTACATCATCCAGAAAGCGGGCGAAGCGGTTTATACGCCGGAAGGCCAGAAGCAGCTCAAGGAGCAGGTGGCATATTATATGAAGAATGCCGCAACGATCCGCGACGGACTGGCAGCAGCCGGCTACACGGTATCCGGTGGTGTGAATGCACCGTACATCTGGCTGCAGACACCGAACAATATGACCAGCTGGGAATTCTTCGACTATCTGTTGGAGAAAGCAAATGTTGTCGGCACTCCGGGCAGCGGCTTCGGACCGAGCGGTGAGCACTTCTTCCGCCTGACAGCATTCGGCAGCTACGAGAACACTGTAGAGGCAATTCAGCGAATCAAAGAAATGTAAAAGATTATATATGGCGCCGGATGAGGTGGACATAGGAGGGAGTAGTTTCTGCTACTCTCTTTTTGTTAGACGGCAAAAGCGCTCACCTCTTTCATTTGGAAAGTACCATAAATTATGATATAATAATCAGCAGCATTTCAAAATAAGGAGGTTCGGTTATGGCAAATATCGCAGTATTTCTGGCGGACGGTTTTGAAGAGGTGGAAGCGATCGCACCCATCGATCTGTTGCGCCGCGGGGGAATGAATGTGACCACGGTTTCCATTATGGGACGCACGACAGTGCATGGCGCTCATAATATCGATGTGGAAGCAGACACGGTTTTTGAAAAGTTTGACTTTACCGGTGTGGATATGCTGGTGCTGCCGGGCGGCGGACCGGGAACGAAGAACCTGAAGGCATATACACCGCTGTTGGAAAAGGTGAAGGAGTTCGATGCGGCAGGCAAGTACATTGCGGCGATCTGTGCAGCACCGACGATCTTTGGTATGCTGGGACTGTTGCAGGGAAAGAAAGCAACATGCTACGGCGGTATGGAAGGAGAGCTGACCGGGGCACAGGCAGTGAAAGATGCGGTGGTTGTGGACGGACACATCATCACATCCCGCGGCATGGGAACGGCAACACAGTTTGGCTTGAAACTGCTGGAGATCTTTACCGACAAAGCAACGGCAGACCAGATGGCAGCGACGGTCATGGTTCCGTAATCGGAAATAGAATAAGCCAAGAAAACCTTCGGAAGTATGCCGGAGGTTTTTTCATTGTTTCGGGATCCTGTTTGACAGACCCTTGTATTTTCGGTAAGATTAGCAGATATGAAAAGACTATTAAAATACCTAAAAGAATATCGTGTGGAATGTGTTTTGGGGCCGCTGTTTAAACTGTTGGAGGCCTCCTTTGAACTGATGGTGCCGCTGGTGGTAAAGCGGATCATCGATGTGGGAATCGCAAACGGCGACCGGGACTATATCATAAAGATGGTGCTGATCATGATCGCCCTGGCGGTGGTGGGACTGACCTGTTCCCTGACAGCGCAGTATTTTTCGGCCAAGGCGGCAGTCGGTTTTTCAGCAAAAGTGAAAAATGCTGTTTTTTCGCATATCCAGACCCTGTCCTATAACGAGATCGATACCCTGGGGACATCGACACTGGTAACGAGACTGACCAGTGATATCAACACTTTACAGGGCGGCGTGAATCTGTTTCTGCGACTGTTGCTGCGTTCGCCTTTTGTGGTGGCCGGAGCCGTGATCATGGCGATCTCCATTGACGCGCAGGCAACACTTACCTTCGGAGTGACGGTGCTGCTGTTGTCGATCGTGGTGTATGTGATCATGCGGCTTACGATCCCGATGTACAAAAAAGTGCAGGGCAAGCTGGATCAGGTGACTTCGCGGACGCGTTCGTCATTGACCGGTGTGCGTGTGACCCGTGCATTCGGATTGGAAGAAAAAGAACAGCAGGAATTTGCGGATGCCAATGCGGCGCTGGTAGCCATCCAGGTGTTGTCCGGCAAGATCTCTGCATTATTAAATCCGGTGACTTTTGCACTGATCAACTTCGGCCTGATGTGGCTGTTGTGGGAAGGCGCCGTTGCCGTGAATGTCGGCCGGCTGACGCAGGGCGCCGTGGTTGCCTTGGTCAACTATATGTCCCAGATCCTGGTGGAACTCATAAAACTGGCCAATCTGATCGTGCAGGTAACGAGAGCGCTGGCCAGTGCGGATCGTATCTCTTCCGTTTTGGAGATCGAATCTTCTATGAAGGAAGGCACAAAGGCACCGGAATGGAACGGAGCACCGGCAACCGTATCGTTTCAAAATGCGGCACTGCGTTATGCAAACGGCGGTGAGAATGCGGTGGAAGGCATTACGCTCAAGGCAGCGGCCGGCAGCACCATCGGTATCATCGGCGGTACCGGTTCCGGTAAGACCTCGGTGATCCAGATGATCCCGCGTTTTTACGATGCGACGGAAGGGGATATTACCGTAGATGGCCTGGATGTGCGTGAGTACACCTATGCATCCCTGCGTGAGAAGATTGCGGTGGTACCGCAGAAATCGGTTCTCTTCAGCGGAAGCATTCGTGAGAATATCCGCTGGGGCAAAGCAGACGCGACGGATGAAGAGATCATGGAAGCGTTAAAGATGGCGCAGGCGGCGGACTTTGTGATGGAAAAGGAAGGCGGTCTGGACTATATGGTGGCGCAGGGCGGAAAGAATTTTTCCGGCGGACAGCGGCAGCGACTGGCGATCGCCAGAGCACTGGTGCGTAAGCCGGCAATCCTGATCCTGGACGATTCCACATCGGCGCTGGATTATGCGACGGATGCGGCACTGCGTAAGGCAATCCGCGAGATGCCAAACAGCCCGACGACCTTTATCGTTTCGCAGCGTACGGCATCCATTATGCATGCGGATCAGATCCTGGTGCTGGATGCAGGACAGGTGGTCGGACTCGGAAATCATGAATCGCTGATGAAGGATTGCGAGGTATATCAGGAGATCTACCATTCGCAGTTTGGTGGGGAAAATGAAAAGTAATCGAAAGATCATCCGAAAAATATTACACTACCTCAAGGCATACTGGTTCTATATGCTGGCGTCTGTGTTTTTTGCGGCATTGTCCGCATTGCTGGCGCTGTATCTGCCGGTGCTGACCGGTAATGCGGTCGACCTGGTCCTTGAGAAGGGCAAGGTTGACTTTGACGGGATCAAAACCATCCTGATGCAGATGGGGATACTGGTCGCGGTGACGGCAGCAGCGCAGTGGATCATGAATGCATGCAACAACCATATCACCTATTGTACGGTGCGGGATATCCGCCAATCGGCGATGAAACAGATCGAGCGCCTGCCGCTGTCCTATCTGGATCAGCATCCGACCGGGGAGACGGTCAGCCGTATCATCGCGGATGTGGATACCTTTGCGGATGGCCTGCTGCTTGGCTTCACACAGTTTTTTACCGGCATCCTGACCATCGGCGGTACACTGATCCTGATGCTGGCGATCCACAAATGGGTAGCGCTTGTGGTGATCCTGCTCACACCGTTGTCTTTGTTTGTGGCAGCGTTCATCGCAAAGAATACCTCTAGTCTGTTCCGCAAACAGTCCGAGACCCGCGGACAGCAGACCACGATCATTGAAGAGATGGTGGGCAATCAAAAGATCGTGCAGGCCTTTTCGTATGAAGATGACGCAGAGCAGATCTTTGCGGAGAACAATGAAGCGCTGCGAAAGATTTCCTTAAAAGCGATCTTCTTTTCCTCTATGACCAACCCGTGTACACGATTTGTGAACAATACCGTATACGCCGGTGTGGCACTGTTTGGCGCCTGGGCGGTGATCAAGCGGACACTGACGGTCGGACAGCTGGCAGCATTCTTAAGTTACGCGAACCAGTTTACCAAGCCGTTTAATGAGATCTCCGGTGTGGTGACGGAACTGCAGAATGCGATCACCTGCGCGGGGCGTGTGTTTGAATTGATCGAAGCGGATCCGCAGGCGGCGGAAAAAGAAGCGGCTGCGGTTCTGAGCGATGCAAAAGGCGCGGTGGAGATCTCGCATGTGGATTTTGCTTATACCGAGGAACAGCATCTGATCGAGGATCTGTCGGTTTCCGTCAAGCCGGGTGAGCGTGTGGCGATCGTCGGACCGACCGGCTGCGGCAAGACCACACTGATCAATCTGCTGATGCGTTTTTATGATGTGAAATCCGGCAGTATCGCCGTAGACGGTACGGATATCCGTGATTATACGAGACATTCCCTGCGGACTTCTTACGGTATGGTGCTGCAGGAGACCTGGTTAAAGCCGGGAACCATCCGGGAGAATATCACGCTTGGTAAGCCGGATGCAACGGAAGAAGAGATCATCCGGGCAGCGAAACTGGCACATTCCCACAGCTTTATCAAGCAGCTGCCAAAGGGATACGATACCGTGATCGGCGAGGACGGCGGTGTACTTTCCCAGGGGCAGAAACAGCTGATCTGCATCACTCGTATTATGCTGTCGCTGCCGCCGATGCTGATCCTGGACGAAGCGACCAGTTCCATCGATACGCGTACCGAGATGAAGATTCAGGATGCGTTTGCCCGTATGATGAAGGGACGCACCAGTTTCATCGTGGCGCATCGTCTGTCGACCATCAAGGAAGCGGACACGATCCTGGTCATGAAAGACGGCAACATCATAGAGCAGGGCAATCACGATACATTGCTGGCACAGGGCGGTTTCTACGCAAAACTGTACCGCAGCCAATACGAATTCTAATCAGACACGGGGACGGTTCTTTTGTCCGACAGACAGAAGAACCGTCCCCGTGTCTTGTTAAAAAAGAGGAGGTAACGCATGGAAAAAAATCAGGTTTACAATCGGGAACTAAAGGAAGCGCTTGTCAATGCGGCGATCGGCGTTCTGATGGACAATGAGCTGATCACAAAAGAGGATTTCAGGGGACTGGGTGTCGGCATGGGATATCTCTTTTCTACGGAAGAGGATCAGATCGAAGGCTTGTTTCAGGTCAGTTTTTCCGGTAAGACCTACTTTTTTGCGGCGCAGAAGGGCAAGCTTATGATGGTGAACATCAGTCAGGAGCAGTATGAGCAAACCGTGGAATACATGAAAAGCTATCATCCCTGCATTATGAGTGAAGAACTGCCCGAGACGGAGCTGCAAAAGAATCGTCGTGAAAAGAACAACCGCATCGTCAGCGGGAAGGGAATTGCCATTGAGGATAGGGCGATGACCCGTTGGGAGGATGAGCGGATCACGGTCCGCGACACACTCTCTGTCTGCAAACGAATGATGGCATGCTTTTATGTTACGCAGATTGCATGTGACATCGCCAACGGAAATTATCAGGAAGGTTTGGATTTTTTTGCGCCGAAACTGGAAAGCAACGGACTTATGGATTGCCTGAATTCCAAGGAAAAGCGTATTGTTGACGGTACATATTCCATGCAGGATGCCATCGATATGGATTGGGCGTATGAAGACTTTTGGGCGCTTTGCTGGTGCCTCGGATTTGTTGAGGATATCTCGGATGCAGGCAATGTCTGTGATTGTGATAAGGCGATCAAACTGATGCAAAGCTGCGATTCCGTGCAGAAACTGGTGGAGAAAAGCAAGCCGAGGAGCAAAGCTGAGATCCTGGATATGCTGGATCTTTACTACAGATATCATTGGGCAATCAATGAAGCCAAGGTACATCCCGAAACGCCCCTCGGCGATCTGGATCATTCCACTGTACTCGAGCGCAGACGAGGCCTTGAGTGGATCGTATCCGATGTGGAGGACTGGTATGACTTAACCCTTCCGGCATGACCTTGGGGCAGAGTCCGGGAAC
>CAMJAP010000116.1 GCA_946403625.1 uncultured Lachnospiraceae bacterium | reverse complement strand
GCAGCAAACAGTGCTATTATAATATAAAACCAAAAGCGTGTCACGAAATTAAAAACTGCCACCGCAAACGCTTGCAGTGACAGGCAACAATAATGCTTCGCTATGCTATTGTATTCATCCGTTTTCCAAACCATTCAGCCGTTTCATGACTTCCTGCACTTCCGGCATGGCTTCAAGGAACACTTCCACACATTTGGGATCGAATTTGTTCCCGACATCTTCCTTGATGATACGCACCGCTTCTTCCAAAGGAAATGCCGGTTTGTAGACACGCGGTGAAGTCAGTGCATCAAAGACATCTGCCACCGCCATGATCCGCGCGGATAACGGGATCTCTTCTCCGGCCAGGCCTTCCGGATACCCTTTTCCGTTCCAGTTTTCATGATGATAAGCTGCCATATTGCGTGCTTCGCGCAGGTAGTTCTCGCCCCCTACATTCCGGATCGCCTTATCAATGATCTTTTTGCCCCAGGTGGTATGGGACTTCATGGTTTCAAACTCTTTCGTAGTCAGCTTGTCCGGCTTATTCAGGATCGTATCGGAAATATTGATCTTACCCACATCGTGCAGCGGCGCCGATTTGACCACATCCTCGATATACTGCGGCGTCACGATTTCTTTGTAATACCCCTTTTTCTGCAGTCCTTCCAATATGATCTTTACATAAGCCGCCGTCTTTTGAATGTGCGTGCCGGTATCGGAATCCCGCGTCTCCACCATATCCGCCATCAGCACCATCAGACCGTCCTGCATCTTCACGGTCTGTTCCGCATACTGCCGGATATCGCTTAACTGCTTGGCCATATCCGTTTCCATCTTACTGATGGTTTTGTACAGATCTCCTACTTCGTTCTTTGTTTGGATATCCAGTTTCGCCAGTTTTTGCGCACTCTCGTCCATCGCCTTTTGATCCCCGATGTTTTTACTGAAATCTTTTGCCGCATGGGTGATCCTTGCGATGGGATCGATGAGGGAATATTCCAGGGAAAGAATGTACGCGATGGTCACCACCAGGGTAAAGGCCGCCGCAAACAGAACGATCGCACGTACATAATGATTCCGTTCCTTGCTGATATTATTGATATTGATCTCAACGCACAAAAGCCCCGCGGCCTGTCCGGTACTGTCAAAAATGACCTTATAGCCGTTGAGCATATGCCCGTATTCCTGCGAATAGCCCTCTAAAAGCGCACATTCTTTCTGTCCGTTTCGAACGGCCTGCTGCAGGATCTGTATCGTCTCATCCTCAAAACTGCCTGCTTCGCAAGGCGTTCCCAGATAGGTATACTTGCCGCCGTTTTTCAACTCTTCCGCAGTCTTGGTATTGATCGCATAGGTGATGCTGTGAATATCCTCGAGATCCTCAAAATAGATCGCATAGAGATACCCGATGTCGGAACTTTCTTTGATCTTGTTCAAATGTTCCCGCATCTCTTCGTAACGATCCGGCATCTCGCGTGCAGCGATCATATCGCCGAACGAATACTCATCGGAGACCGTATACGCATACTCCAATACGGTGGTCGCGTATTTTTCGTAGTTTCGTTCTACATTGATCCCAAACAAATGGTAACCGATCAACACCACGACACTTGCCAGGCCAAAGATCGCGATGACCGAATACACGGCTGCCAGCGCTTTTATGCTCAATCCCCTACGATGATTTTTCTCCATGTTGTCTACCTCCATAGCGGATACCTATGTTCCATAATTCTTTGCACAACCCCTTCTCCGCGATCTTTTGATGATATGCCGGAAATACTCTTATCGTCGAGCCGGTATAGACCGCCCGGATTTCTTTACTGCTCTCGTTCCTTTTCATTATCATCCATGCATCTTATATTCGGTATCTTCCGCGATCATCGCAAGCATGATACGTGCAAATTTTTCATCAAACTGCGTACCCATGCCTTTTTCCAATTCGCTCTTTACATGCTCCTGCGGAAGGATCTTACGATAGCTGCGGTTGCTGGTCATGGCATCGTACGCATCCGCAACCGCGATGATCCTTGCTTCTTCGGGAATGTTTTCTCCCTGCAGGCCATCCGGATAGCCTTTACCGTCATAGCGTTCGTGATGCCATCTCGCACCGGTCACAAGTTTGGGCATCTCGCTGACCATGGTCAGGATCTCTGCCCCCGCCACGGGATGATGCTTGATCGATTCGTATTCCGCATCCGTCAGTCGTCCCCGCTTATTGATCACCGTCTCCGGAACACCGACCTTTCCTACATCATGCAAAAGACCCATCACATAGATCTCTTCCTGACGCTCTTCATCGTACCCGTATCTGCGTGCGATTTCTCTGGAATACTCGGCCACACGTTCCGAATGACCATTCGTATATTGGTCTTTCACGTCAATTACTTTTGCCAGAGCGTGCACCACATGCAGGGAAAGGCTTTCCAGTTCGGCCGTCTTTTTCACCACCTCGTGATGCAGATCTCGCTGCAGACGGATCAGATCCAAAAGATTGCGTACTCGTATTTTTAATGCTTCCGAAGAAAAAGGCTTTCGGATAAAATCCATTGCACCCAAAGACAGTCCCTTTGCTTCCGAATCCGCATCTTCATTGGCCGTCAGGAAAATGACCGGAACCTTCTCGCGGGAATTACTGCTCTCCCACTCTCTTAACGCACGGATGGTTTCAAAGCCGTCCATCTCCGGCATCCGGATATCCAGCAAAAGAATATCGATCGAATTCTTCGCGATATACTCCATCAAAAGTCTGCCGCTCTTTAAGCACATCACCTGAAAGCCGGCTTCCGTCAATATCATGTTTGCCTGTTTGAGTATAGTAGTGTCATCATCGACCACAACGACTCTCTCGTTCATATCCGTCCCCTCCTTTATCCTTTTCCGGTGATGATCTCCGGTATCATTTCATAATCAAAATTATCCACAGCTTTTATGATCGCATCTACCCGGGCCGCTTCTTCTTCGGGAATGCGATAGGCTTCCAGCATTTGCGCCACACGGATCACACTGTCAAAATCAAAGTTTGCACAGGCTTCCGTAAGTTTCCTGTACGCGTCGCTCAATTCCTCTCCGGTAATGAACGGGCGTTCATCGTCTCCCGCAGGCTCATCCGACTCGTTTAACGGTGCCAGTGCTTCCGCCAGTTTCCGATACTGCGTAAGCAATTTGGGCAGTTCCCGCTCCAGCGTTTTGGTATCCCCCGCATCCCCGGCTGCTTCCAGTCCTGCCGCACAGTCTCCCAGCGCAAGCGCACCGATGATCCGCGAGGTACTCTTTAAGGCGTGCACCTTGATCGTGGTATTTTTCACATCCTTTGCCGCCCACAGTTTTTCGATCTCATCAGCATTTTTTGTCGCCGTCTCCAGATATCTTTTCAGCGTTGCCAGATAGGCTTCGCCGCTGCCGCAGTGTGTCAGCCCGGTTCGCACATCGATTGCTTCCAGATGATAAAGGAACTCCGGAAGCTCTGCATTTTTTTCGGCTGCCTCCTCTGTTGTCAGCGTGATCTTTTCCTTCGGCAGATACTGCAACAGCATCGCTTCCAGACGGTCGGGATCGATCGGCTTGGTGATATAGTCATCAAAGCCGGCCTTGATATACATCTCGCGCATCCCGGAGATCGCATTTGCCGTCAGACAGAGGATCGGCGTGCCGTCGTTTGGCGTTTCTTTCTTCTCCCGCATTTCCGCAAGGGTCTCGATACCGTCCTTATCCGGCATCATATGATCGAGAAAGATCACATCATAATGCGTATTTTGGTACATCGTGATCGCTTCCGAGCCGCTCTCCGCAGTATCGATCTGCATCTTCGTGCGGCTTAACAGACCGGAAAACACGGTCAGGTTGACCGGCGTGTCATCCACCACCAGCACCTTTGCCTGCGGTGCCGTAAACTTCTCTTGATAGCTCTGTCGTTCCTTCAGCGAAAGTCGGAATGCATCCTCATAATCACCGACCGGATCCCACTTCACCACGTTCTGTTCCAGGTCAAAAGAAAATACCGAGCCCTCTCCGTAACGGCTCTCCACCCGAAGACGGCTGCCCATCTTAACCAGGAAGCTCTGCGCGATGGTCATACCAAGACCGGTACCTTCGATGTTACGATTTCTTTTTTCTTCGATCCGTTCAAAGGCCCGGAACAGGCGGTCCATATCTTCCGGCTTGATCCCGATCCCGGTATCGGCAACGCTGATCTTCAAGATCACCGCATCCGTCCGGTCCGGTATCTTTTCATATCCGGCCGAAAAGGTTACGGAACCTTCTTTCGTATATTTCACCGCATTGGTAAGAATGTTCGTGATGACCTGCTTGATGCGGATCTCGTCCCCGTGAAGGATTGAAGGGATCTCGCCGTCGATGTCCAGATGAAATGCAAGCCCCTTGTCTTCCGTTTTTTTCTGCACCATATTCACCAGATCGTTCAGCATGGATACGAAACTGTAATCCACATCGATGATCTCCATCTTGCCGGCTTCGATCTTGGAAAAATCCAGAATATCGTTGATCAGTCCCAACAGCGTATTGCCCGCCATTCGGATATTCTCGGAATAACCGAGGACCGCTTCATCATGACTGTCTCTTAATACCATTTCATTCAGCCCCAGAATAGCGTTCATAGGAGTACGTATGTCGTGGGACATGGTCGACAAAAAGTATGACTTGGCTTCGTTGGCCTGTCTGGCCTGTTCTGCCGCTTCCGATAATTTACGATTGTAGATCATCAGGATCACAAAATTATAGATGAGCAAAAGGAACAGACTGACAGAAACCGTACCAAGCAAAAGCCAGTCCACCACGCGGCTTTCCACCAGGTCATTCTTGGGAATGTACGCCAGCAGATACCAGACCTTCAGGGACTCAAACGGTGCATAGGAGATCATGCATTCTTCGCCTTTGGAATTACGGATGGTCACCGAACCCACGCCGCCGATGATCTCGTTTTTAATATGCTCATACTCCTCGATGGAAACATCGTTGTAAGATTTGAAATACTCAAAGAAATTGCTGTTCTTTAAGGATTTGCCGCGGATGATGTAGTCGCCGTCCTGGTCCACGATGCTGATCTCCACGTTCTCGTATTCGCCCTTTAAAAATACCAGTTTCTGTTCCAGAAGACTGATCGGAACCACACGCATCAAAAGACCGGTCCGCAGATCACCGGTATCCGGATCGAGCACCTGCACATAGTTCATGAATGCGATCGATTGTATTCCGTTCATGGGATTCGTATAAGCTCTCGTGATATTAACCACGCCGTCAACATTGCTCACACTATCAAGATTTTCAAAGATAGACACATTTTTGTAGGAAACGGCATAATTGCCCGGAGCGCCCGTTTTCTCTGCCGTGGAAATCCCGGAACGTCCCGGATCGTCCATAAAAATAAGATGTCCGGAAATCTCGGGAGAGATCTTGGCTTTTCGGATATAGGAGATGGCCTCTTCCGCTGTCATCGGTGTCCCCGCTTCCGCAGACCGATTGACATAGTTCGACCATATATCGCACAGGTGCTGCTCATCCTCCAGATAGTTTGCGATGATCTGATCTACCGTGAGGGTCATCTTCTCATAGGCTTCGATCACGTTCCGGTTGCTTTCCTTTGCCTTGGAATTGGCATATCCGACGATAAAGACCAGTATGAATCCGATGATTAGAAGATTGGGAATGATCACCAGCGCTTTCTTCACGCGACGCCCTCCGTTTCCTACTCAAAGGTTCCGTACATTGCAACGGCATCGTCCACAGTGATCTCGCCTTTTCCGACCTGATACGCCGCAACCCTGATCTGTACCGTAAGCGGATCCTTTATGCCCAGTACCTCCGGCGAAATGATACGCTCTGACGGTACCTGCCCGAAGGGCGCGTAGACTGCATCAAAGGACAGATCCGCCGTGGGGGTTACCAGGCGCTTCACGGAAGCCATCTTGTTCAGCTCGCTGTCCGTGATCAGAAAACGCATAAATTCGTTGGTCATATCGAGATGCTCCCCGTCCTTGTTCACAGAGAACTCTACGGAAGGACTGTCGATAAAATAGCCGCCCTCTTCCGTCAGGGGGATCGGTGAAAACGTATACGTAAACGGTGCGGCCGTAAATGCCTCCGACTGACTTTCCCGTTTTTTGGTTCCGGATACGGTATCCCCCGCACAGATCATCATCGGTACATCCCCTTCAAAAAAGCGCAGGATCACCTGGGTATAGTTGTCCTCGATGGGATCGCATTCCGCAAGATCGATGCAGCCGCTTTGGATCAACTGCTCCACCGCCTCCAATGCCGGACGCATATATTCTCCGGCGGCCGGATCCAGATCATTGGCCATTTTAAGCGCCTCCGGATTCCCCGCAAGTGTGGCCGCAAACATCGGATATGCCACCGTGTACATCAAACAACTGGAGGAACCCTGGCTGTATCCCATCATAGGGCTGGCATAGCCCTTGCCTTTGAAGGCTTCGCATACATTCATAAGTTCCGTCCAAGTGGTCGGTACACTGAGGCCCTCCTTTTCGAACAGGTCGTTGTTTACCAGCATACCGTAACTTCTGGAGAACACCGGCACCATCATCACATGACCTTCTGCATCGTGGTTGATCAGGCCGGAACGGATGCAATTTAGATCCAATCCCAAAGAGGCATCCGACAGATCTTCCATATGTGCAAAGACCGGGGCATATTTATCATTCCCGATCATCGACGCATAGGAAAAGAAGATATCGGGTTTGTCCTCCCCTTCCAACGCCGTTGCCAGGATGTTGTTATAATCATCCAGCTTTACATAGCTGAGCTGTACATTCGGATAGATCTCGTTAAACCGGTCAAACTCCGCCTCCAGTGCCTCAAAGTTATCATAACTCCCCGCCACCGTGATACTGCAATCGGTATTCGCATCCAACTTCGGAGCAAATCCGCCTTCGCTGTCCGATTGGGCCGGTGTCTTGGCACCGCAAGCCGCCAGTGAAATGACCATACTTATGCATAAAAGGATGCTGATCGCTTTTTTCATGCTCTCTTCCTCCGGATCCTGCCAATCTCCCTGAAACTGTGAAAATTATAACATTTTTTATCTATTTTCGCAATTGTTTCGTGATTTTGCACAATCGCGCATATCGTCCGAAAAACAAGCCGCCGACGAAGCATATTTGCTCCGCCGGCGGCTTATAACTTCGGTATCTTTCCTTTATACCGACAAGATATATCGTTCTTCCTTGGGAAGCATATCACGGATATCTTCCCCGTTTTTCCTTCGCGTGTTCAGTTCCTGAACAAATGGTGTGATATCGTTCAGAGCAACGATCCAATCGTTTACATATTCGTGCAGCGCCTGTCCGCGAAGACCGATCTGGATCGATCGATATGGGAGATTATTTCCATGGATATCTTTTTCGGGATCCCACTGTACTCTTACATCGGAACGGTGCACAGCATCCTTCCACGCTTCCATGGATATACCCATATCCTCAGAATAAGTTGAGATCACTGCACTGTTTACCGTCTTATCAAAGCCTTTACGATCTATATCGATCGCCAGGATGCGCTCCTGATTCTCTTTCTCGCCCCAGCCGCATCGATACATCATCCAGAGAAACGACGGCTTGATCCAGGTCATACGGTTCATACGGAAGGAATTACCGAAGGTTCCTTTCTTCACTGCCTCCTCTGCAATCTGTTTATTATAAGCCTGATATACCCTTATGGTCGTGTCAGTATAGACCGCTCTGATTTCTTTACTATTCGTATCCATTCCTTCCATCCGTTCGTTCATGATTTTCAAGTAGCAAAACCTCACGGCATTTGGTGATAGCTTCGCCTGCGACAATTCTTTTTTCTACAATATCTCTTACCTCGGCACACCAAGCATTGGTTTTAGCTATATCAGAACATAGGTCATTTATAATGTAATCACATTCTGTCAGAGCATCCGTATACTGTTCATCTGACAGTTCTCCTGTTGCATAAGCCTGATCCAATTCATCGCGGTCATCAATTTTGACATCACCCTCAGGAGTGAAAATCACATCAAGATATTTATCTATAAAAACGGCTATACCATCTTTGTCATATTCAATCCCATCTATGATATCTACATACCAGATAGATGGATGATATTTACCGCAAAAATTCTTTGGATAATTTACTCTTTCTTTATCGTGGGTACCATCAGGAAAATACTTTACTGTAATAACTCTTTTAGTATTATCAGGAATCAGTTCCAACCAGGTCATTCCTTCTCCTGTAACCTGTATTCTCCCAGCCTTTGGAGTCTCCCAGTAATTTTCTTCTCCATCAGTAAATCTGATGAGACAAGCTATACCATGAAAGAATTCACAATCAATTCTCATCTGATAATACGGATAGTACTGAAAACCCCATCCATCCCTGTTTAGTCTTTTGTGTTTCATATCAGTGCCCCTTCTTGATAATCTAAAAAATCATTGGCCTCTCCCGCTACCAGCCACGATTTTGAAACACTGCTCTACGTATCTCAGCGATTTCTGTCTCAGCATTTAGCATATGAACCCTACAAAGTGGGCATACCAAGCTGCCGTTTTCATCTTCAACTTTAACAGTCAAATACACCAGCGTTGGAATCATACGATAATGACCTACTGTTGTTACTATATCAGCAATGCTGTCAAGTCTAAAAACAGCCCCGTTTTTTATAAACAGATAATATCTGCCAAGTCTAAACTGGTCCTCTTCAAATGGTTGCGCAGAAGCAAAGTCCATTAAAAGTCCCTGTCCTCCGTCTGCAGCAATGTAGGAACTTAGCCTTTTTGAAGAACCTGATCTCAGTCTGTATGCAAGCCAGCAAAGAAAGGCAAACACGGCACCTACTGAGGCACCTATGGCCACAGCTCCCCAAAGATTCATTCCCGTAGCTGCCATCATAAGAGTTATTACGACTCCCTCAAGTACAGTAACCACAATAGGGATTGGTCCCAGCTTTGGCTTACGCACTACTATGCAGTATTTATTTAGGGCACAACTAATCTGATTAAGCTGTTGCTCATTCATTATCCCATTAGTATAGGAATTCTGATTCATTTGCGACATCAACGTTAAAACCTCCTGTAACAAAGAAGTCTCTCTGTAATCTCTGATTTGTCTTTCTCGATTATCTTCAAAGATAAAATCAAACCACCCTATATCCTTGTTCTTCCAAAACACTCATTGCTTTTTCAAAATTCTCTGACTTAACAAGTATATAGTCCGTATTGTATGTTGAGACAGCAAAAATACCTATTTCATTTTCTGCAAGGATGGTTGACAGTTTAGACAGTATCCCGATCAGTGAAAAATCAAGTATTCCCTGAATCCGAAATCCGTTCCATCCATCCTCGCGCTCGATAGTACCTGCAGGTGTATCTTCTGTTTTGCAAACAAGTGAGATTTCTTCATCAGTCTTTCCTATAAAGAAAAACTCTGTATCAAAGCAAATGTCTTTTATACTATTGACTTTACACACTGTTAAGTTATGTGATAATCTCTTTAATTCCATATCAACCTCGTAGTCGTTTTAATCCAAAGTTATTTCTTCGGTGCCGTCAGTTCATCAAACATGGACTCAAATAAGTTCTCAGAAACTCCTTGTTAACCGTGACATTTACCACCATGTGAACAATCTTGACCTTCATGATGTTCATGCTCGTGATGATTACAAGTAGCCTCTCCTATTTCCGAAACTATTGTAGTGATTTCTTCAATTTTTTTTTTTATATCAAATCTCCGTATATCCGTCATCGTGAATGTTCCTGTCCGGCAGTATTTTTCATTTACTGCCGTTGTGGTGTCGAATCTATATATATAAACAGGGAGCCCTTACGGACAATGTCATTAAGTTTACATTGAATGAATAAGGGACTAACCCCGAAATAAGTAAG
>CAMJAP010000115.1 GCA_946403625.1 uncultured Lachnospiraceae bacterium | reverse complement strand
TGTTGGATTAATGTTGTGCTGTTTTTGAAATACAGTTCGTAGTATAGAATATTTGCCGCGCTATGTCTATATCAAAATTGTACAGAAGTCTAACAAATCGGATGTTGGCAAATTCTGGCCAGCCCCCCTCATCCGGCCTTCGGCCACCTTCCCCCCAGAGTGGGGAAGGCAAGGAGACATCGACAGACGGACAAAAGAACCGTCCCCGTGTCTGAGGAGACATCAGCAGACGGACAAAAGAACCGTCCCCGTGTCTGAGTTGGGGAAGGAGCAGCGATTCAGCCGGCGCCTTCGTATCGTTTTACGATGCCGGCGATCTCCTGCGAGTATTGCGGGTAGGCGGCAGCCAGATCCTTGATCTTTTTCTGCGCCAGCTCTGCGATCTCACGATTGTATTCAAGACGCTCCCGCAGTTTCTGGCGGCGCCCGATCAGTGCATGACGGACTTCCACCATTTCTCTGGGATCGATCAGCGCCTGCGTCTGTCTGGTCCAGATCTCCGGATCACGGATATTCAGATCCTTGAGCATCTTGGTCAGTTTGTTGTAATAGTACTCCAGATCCTCTTTGAGTTTTTCATCTTTGGCTCTGGCATTGATCTCGTTAATATAGGTCTCCCAGTCTGCTTCGAGCTCGGCGGCCGAATCCACGCCGTACTTCATATACAGATAGGAAAGCAGGTTCGTATTGTTGATATAGCGGATCTTGACCGTATTCTGCAGGCTGATCGTCTTGTCCCGCACCTTTTCCAGCCGGCGGATATCCCGCAGCGCATCCTGGTAACGGACAAACAATACGGTCAGTGTGATCGCTCCGGCTCCGCCGATCAGCAGATAGCCCAGCGTTACATCCATCTGATAGGTCATATGCAGAAAGACCAGCAGGATAATGGCCAGGATCATGGCTCCGGCGCAGATCATTGCGATGCCGCGGCTGTTGGATACCGTGCCCATGGCCTCACGCATCTGGTAACGGCATGAATTGCGCTCCGCTTCCATCTTGCGCATATCCATCTTGACCAGTCGGCGGTAATCCTCCGCTTCCTTGATCTTTTTGATCCCGTTCGGCACTTCGTCCTCGTATCGCTCGATCAGTTTGATACGGTTCTCACTTAATTTGCCGGACCCCATATAGACCTGCCGGCGTTCCTTCTCCAGGTTCTCGATCGTCGTTGCCAGGTCCATCATCTGCACGCGTACATCCTTGGGCAGCGCCTCGATCTCTTCCATATCCGTGAGCAGATCCGTGACGGCATTGTACTCGCCCTGACACTGCTCCATTTTTTCGGCAGCTTCCGCCATCTGCCCCATATTCTCCAGAACATAGACCGTACGGGTGTCCACATCCTGAAAATAGGCAGCACGCAGTTTGGGATCTGCCTTTTCCTCGGCAATCTCCTCTTCGTCCCAGTCTCCGGGCTCGTCTTCAAAATCCCGGTAATACCAGTCATCCCATTTTTGTTTGAGTTTTGCAAACAGTCCCATCTACACTACTCCGCCAAAAACCTGCGATACCTTATCTTTTCTTCTTCCAGCATCCGTCCCGTCATCTGCTCAAACTCCGGCGACTTACCGATGGATTTGAGCTGACGCAGTTCCTTCTGTCTGGCATTCTGCGCGGTCTCTCCATACTGTCTGCGCAGTTTCTCCAATTCTGCCTCCACCTCGGCCGATTCTTTATAATCCTGCGGCAACGAGGATAAGAATTTCAGATATTCTCCGTCTTTAAGCTGCATACGCTTGGCTGCCAGGTAAGAGAACAGCGCGATCTCTCCGCCGCCGATCTCATATGACTGCCGGAAATACTCCGCCGCTTCTTCATAATAGAACAGTCTGGCATAAACCACGCCGCGGTTTAACATGATCACGGCACGATGCTGCTGCCCCAGTTTGGCGCCTTCGGTACGGAGCAGTTCGTCATACAGATTGAGTGCCTGGATATAATGGCCCTCCCGCAGGAAATACTCCGCCAGCACCATGGACCGTTCCAATGCCGGCATATCCCGGTTGGCGCGGATCACTCTGGCGATCTCTTTTTTCTCATCCTCGTCAGCATAATGCGCCGCATCCAGGATCTCCAGGATGAAGGATTCCAGTTTCATACTCTGGCGGCGCACCGTCTTTAACTGTCTCGCCAGTTCCTTCAGCCCGCATTCTTCCGCCAGCCAGTCCATCAGTTCCTGGGACGCAAAACTCTCATCCAGAAGAACGGCGTGCTCACAGATGTAATAGCACAGTTCCTCCAGACACCATACGCGGATCATTGTATTTTTGATCGTATAAGCCGTCTGCGCATAGCGCCCGACGCATTCGTATACATTGCTCATACTGCTATCGAGTCTCCTGTTAAACCCCTCATCCGCCCTTCGGGAACAGTCCTACTAAACTCGCAAACTCGTTAAGTAGGAACTAGTTTTCCCCCCGCAAGCGAGGGGAAGGCAAGAAAAAGTACGCTCTTCTCCCAAAAGGCATATTGTTATTCTTTTCAAATAATCTTAAACTCCGACTCCCACTGCAATCCGGAAGGCGGGAAGAATTCTCCGAATCCCAGATCGGTGACCGTAAGGCCTGCCTTGGATTCCGAGAGCATCTTCAGTTCCAGATGTACCCTGGTGGCACGGCGGTCTCTTCGCGGACAGCCGGTCAGATACACGGGGATCGTCTTGATATCTTTACCATTCAGCGGAGTGACGATCAGTTCCAGTTTTTCTTCCCGTTCCAAAAGCAGATCGCACTCGCGCACACAGTCGTACCAGTTCTTGCCGGCATCCAAAAGCGCCATATAGGCTTCGGTTCCGCCGCGCATCACCTTCATACCGATGTTGGCCTTCACCTTATCCTGCCCCAGGAATACGATGCCGTCTTCAACACCGGAGGGCTCCAGCCGCTCCATGGCACTGTAGCATGCTCCCTTACTGAACAGGTTATTCCCGCGGAATGCCCGTCGTCCGTTGCACAGATATTTTAAGGATTCCTGGCACCAGTCGCCTTCAAATCCGTCGCCCAGCAGATACACTGCCGAAACAAACCGGTCTTTTAACGCCGTGTGCAGGATGGTCTTGAAATAGTCGTCTTTCTTCTTTTTGCGTGCCTCCGGATTGCGCATCATCGTGAAATCTTCCGGCACAAAGTCCTCGTATTTCATCTCCTGCATGATCATCACATGCGGTCTGGTTTGGATGTTCTGCGCATACAGCATCACCGAGAGTCCGCTGCCGGTCAGGTTACACAGGCAGATATCCTGCGCGTGCAGTTCCAGCGGCTGATGCAGCATATAATGGAAGGCGCTCTCCGCGTGGCTCTGGAAGTAAACCCGCTCCGGTTTTAAACGCAGGGTCTTGATCACATTGTTGAGGATGCGCACCATTTCTTCATCGGGATCCTCCACCGTGATCACGATCGCCGCTACTTTTTCCAGTGGTGTCACTGCCGTTAAGCGTGACAGGCACTTGCGCAAGAACAGCGCCAGCAGATCGCCCGGATCATAATCCGCCGATTCCACCTCGACTGCTCTGCCGGTACGGGCCCGCTCGATCAGTTTATCCACCAGAAAGCCCTCGTTGGCATTGGCCATCGCGATGGCATCTTCACCATAAGTCCAGACACTCTCGCCGTATCGCTTTGCCAGCAGGGTCGGGATGCACAGGCGGTCCACTCCGGTCACCAGACTCAGCGTCCGCGGTTCTTCCCCGGCCATACAATAACTGATCTGTGAAAATTCATCCGTCAGATCGATCCCCAGAAACACCCGGTCCCTGCCGATCTTTCCGACTGCATTTTTCAATTCTTCGATCATCCCTGCCTCCCGATCCGTCCGGGCAGGAACAGATGATCCGTCAGGTAAACCTGTCTGTCATATTCCTCGGACAATTTCAAAAATGTAGCGTCGTCATTCATATCCCGTGCCAATGCAAGATTATTCAATGCCGTAAAACGGTCTTCTGCTGCCGTCTCGGCTCTTTCGTGATATTCCAGTATACTCGAATGGGTCAGTTTTTCCTGTCTGCCGTCTTCTTCGGTAATGTAATAGTGCACCCGCTCTCCGAAGAACAGCAGGAAACTGCGCACATAGATACCGCCGAAGACATGCTCCATCTCTTCCTTACAGTATTCTCTCGTTTCATTATCGTCCTGCTCATACACATAATGCAGGATCACCCGGCTGTCGGCATGTCCGTGATGCTCGATGAAGCTGACGCCGGTATAAATGCGGTAGCTGGGATCCACCGATGCATAATCGGCAAAATACGGCAGGAAGATGCCCCGGTTGCGCATCTGGGTCAGCAGTTCACGGCACAGCCCCACCTCTTCTTCCGTCAGTTTCTGCGCTGCTGCCACCGGTGCCTTGGCTTTCAGATAGGCCAGGATGCAGATGGGCAACAGATCTTCACGCAGTTTATAGAAATATGCCACGCGCTCAAACACGCGAATATCCATCTCTTCCTGACGGATAAAATAGTCATAGCAAAGTCTGGCCAGGTAGGCCTTTTCCAGTTCGGTGCTCATACCGTTATCGAGGTGGCCCAGATAGATGTCCACCTTTTCGCGGACCACTGCCCCGGTAAAGAGGATCTGCAGCATGGTATGATCCAGCAGGGAGCGCACATCCATTTCAAAGGAATCCGCCGCACGCCACAGTTCGCGCTTTTCTGCCAGCGTACCGTCCCCGTATTTGAGCAGGTACGCCAGAATATCCGCATCGTACTTGCCCTTGGCCATAATGTCCTGGCAGATCTTAACCATATCGGCATTGTATGCCTGGTCGGTTCTTGCCATCAGGCGGTCGCACAAACGCACCAGTACCTTGACATCCACGCCTTCCGTACCGCAGCGCTGGATCCATTCAAAGGCTTCCTCGTACAAACCGTGCGCTACCATAATACGGATGCAGATCTCCCGCTCCGCCGTCGTCATACGCAACGGTTCAAAGCGACGCAGCATCATATCCAGCTGCTCGATCAGGTCATTGTCAAAATAGTATTCCGCCAGCGAGATCATCATATGCAGGCGGTAATCCTCATCGATCTCGTCCTGCTCCGAAAGCCACTCCAGCTGAAGTGCATTCTCTTCACTGACCTGCACGGATTCGCCGGTCTGTTCCGCCAGATAAAGCACCGGGCCCAGTCGGAAGCTATCCGTCTGCAGCAGGCGTTTCTCGTCGATCCGTTCTTTCAGCAGTTTCTGTCGCAGATACAGGCGCTCATCGGTATAACGATTGCCCCATGCATCCTCCACCAGAATGCAGTTATCATCCCCGTACACCGGGATGTAGGATTCACGGTTTATGATCGGATAACGCATCTCTTCTTTCAGATGCTCTGCCACAACGATCACATGCGCCAGATCTTCCGATGCCACGGTGATATGCTCCATAAACAGCATCTCCGTATAGGCATCCGCATATTCGTTCTCCTGCTTTTTGCCTGCCAGGAGTTTTTTATAGATGAACACCAGCTGCTCGCTGACCATTCCCTTGGAAAGCTGCTCTTTGGCAAACTCCGTGATCACCGGCAGATACTGCTCGTACAGTTCCTGGTACTCATTCTTGTGTCGCAGGACATTGGCATAGAGCATCGCATTATGATCCACATCCAGCGGCGAACGATAAGCAAAATACATCAGCACGATCTTGGGCAGGCTGCCCTTATAGCTGATGGGGATTGACATCATATAGTACTCATACAGGCGGCTTAAGCGCAGTTCATGGTCCACGGCTTTCTGATACCACGGGAAATAGTCCGCACCGATGCAGTTACCGCGGATCAGGTGCAGGCAGAGCGCTTCCAGATTGACAATGCTCTCCTCCAGGCGGCAGCACTCCATCAACAGAGTCGCCAGTTCCGGAGAATACACATGCTCTTCCATGCTCAGGAAAGCAAAGCGTTCCCGCAGTTCCTTGGTGCTGATATGCTGGCGGAATGCAAAGAACATCAGCCCCGTCTCAAAGCTCTCCAGGGTATCCATGATCTTCGGATCCTGCAGTGCCAGATGCAGTCCTTCCAGGAACAAAATGGGGCTGCAATTGCCGTAAGCCTCATACTGTTTCTTAAGCAGCCGCCATTTCTTACGGTCATTATGCTCAAAGCTGCCGTCCATATACATATAGACCCACGCCAGACGCCAGCTGCTCTCATCCATCTGATAGAGTTCTTCTACCCGCAATGCCAGTTTTTCCGTATATTCCGCATCTCCGGCACACAGGCTGTCCAGATACAGGAAATACGCTTCCATCTCCGGCGAGAATCCATGCTCCTCTACCAGAACCGCCATACGGGCCAGGATCGCCTGCGCCTCTTCCGTATGCTTCATCGCAAGCAGGGTCTGTACCTGGTACAAACGATACTGCAGCAGATCGGGATGCTCTGCCAGCAGATCCCCGATCAGCCGCTCACTCTTATTGGCCCAATCCGGCCGGTTCATACGCCCCAGGCGGAAATCGATATAGTAATGCATCAGTTTCGACAGATACAGGCGCTCTTCATGTTCTACCTGCGCCACCGGCACATGGATCGTCACGGGAATGCGGATCTCTGCCAGCTGCTCGCTGATCACGATCTCGCCATAGTTATCTCCCGGCACCAGTCCGTCCCGCAGGATCATATAATCCAACTGTGCCACATTGCCGATAAACTGTTCTTCTGTCACCAATTCCTGATCGATCGACAAAAAGTCGCCGGTGTAACGGATATTCAGATCCGTATAGCCCCAGCCGTCCCGCATGATCTTTAAGTGCCGTTTTACATCCGTCGGCGGCACATCCATCTCGATCAGTTCGGTATCCGTCTTATAGGTCGGTCTGGTCTTTTTCCTGGTCACTTCCAGGAAATTTTCCATATTCTGACCATTATCCTTGACGGCTGAAAAACCACGGTACACCGTACGGTACTCCGCATCGGTTCCGTTCAATACATTCAAAAATGCCGGTGAATAAAACAGTGCCTGCGCTGCCGGCCAGTCGGATTGTGCCAGATTTGCAAAATGGAACAGATTGCGGATCTCGCCCAATTCCGAATCCGGTGCGTTTCCGATCACATTGACGCTATACGGGATCTCGTACTCGCCGTGATCCGATACGATCGTCAGTGTACCGCTATGCGTTGCACCGTAAGGAAGTCCGTGCGTATCGATCGTATAGGGGATCTCCACACTTTTCCCCTGAAACTCCGCCACGCCCACGTTAAAACGAAGGTCTTTGGAATATACATAGCCCTTTGCCGCATCCGTCGAATAGATATCAAAAGTGCCGCGGATCTCCCGATCCGGCGCCGTTTCACACACGATCTCCGGCACGGAAAAAGAAAGAGGCTGCACCTCTTTTGCGAAATCCAACTGACCTGTCAGGATTTGATCGATTACTTCCTTCATCTGAACTTCCTTTTTGAAGATGATTTAGAGGATTATGTAGAATAATTTACATAACTCCACAAAATATAGTATACTCTATCCCTTTCTGTTTGGCAAGCGTCACGAGTATCATAAAAGGCGACTATGATGGATCACCATAGCCGCCTGCTATTATATTTTTATCTGCCTGTCTTATACCAGCAGTCCCATGATCTTGTTGGTTCTGGCAACGAACTTGGTCATGGCTTCCGGATCGAGCGGAGCATTCTGGATCAAAGCCAGGTCGTAGAGCTGCTCGCACAGAATCTGTACATTCTCGCCTTCCTTATCTTCCAGGATCTTCTGTACCAGCTTGTTGTTGGCATTGAGTATAAGCGTGTAGCCTTCCTTGCCCATACCGCCCATCGGCATTCCGGACATCGCATACATCTTCATCATATCCTGCATACGACGGGTCTCTTCGGAAACCGTGATCATCGAAGAGATGTCCTTGTTCTTCAGGCGCTCTACCTTGACCGTCAGGCTCTCTTTCTTGATGGCCTTCTTGAAGATCTTGGACAGTTCCTCGGTCTGTGCATCCAGCTCTTCCTGTGCCTTCTTGGTGGTCTTTGTCTTGAAGTCATCGGTCAGGTCGGCATCGATACGCATAAATCTCACGCCTTCGTTCTTGCTCTCCAGCTGGGAGATGAAGGCCGGATCGATCGAATCTTTCAGGATCACCGCATCCTTCTTTGCCTTCTTGAACATGTTGACGTACTGGCTCTGCTGCTGCTCGTCGGTTACATAGTAGATGGTCTTTTCCTTCTTCTCTTCGCCGTCTTTGTTTTCTTCTGCAGTGCCTTCGTCCACCACTTCGGCTTCTACCTTGTTGCCGTCGATGTCCTCTGCGGTTTCTTTCTTCTCGCCGTCTTCGTCATCGCCGGTATCGATCGGCTTCACTTCCAGGCACTCCGGCAGGCTCTCGTACTTGCCGTCCAGATTCTTGAAGAGGATGTAGTCCGTCATCTTCTCGCAGAACTTGTCATCCTTTAAGCAGCCATACTTGATGAACGGATTGATGTCGTCCCAGTATTTCTCATACTCTTCGCGCTCGGTCTTGCACATGCCGGCCAGCTTATCTGCCACCTTCTTGGAGATGTAGTCGCTGATCTTCTTAACAAAGCCGTCGTTCTGCAGTGCGGAACGGGATACGTTCAGCGGCAGATCCGGACAGTCGATCACGCCCTTTAACAGCATCAGGTATTCCGGAATCACTTCCTTGATGTTGTCTGCAATGAACACCTGGTTGTTGTACAGCTTGATCACACCTTCGATGGACTCGAACTCAATGTTGATCTTCGGGAAGTACAGGATGCCCTTTAAGTTGAACGGATAGTCCATATTCAGGTGGATCCAGAACAGCGGCTCCTTGTAATCGTGGAATACCTTGCGGTAGAATTCCAGATACTCTTCCTTGGTGCACTCGTTCGGATGCTTTGCCCACAACGGTGTGGTATCGTTCAGAGCCACCGGACGCTTCTTGATCTTTAAGCGGGTCTTCGGCTCTTCCTTATCGTCTTCCTTCTTCTCCGGATGGATCTCTTCCAAAACCACATCGGTATCAAGCTTCTCGTCCTCGCCAATGGTCTCGGTCAGTTCCTCGCCCTTCTTGTTCAAGAAGATCTCATACGGCATAAAGGAGCAGTACTTCTTCAGGACTTCTTCTGCTTCGTACTTGTTGCAGAACTTCAGGCAGTCTTCCATCACATGCAGGATGATCTCGGTACCCACTTCGGTACGGTCGCCATCTTCCATCTCATATTCGGTACCGCCGTCACATGTCCAGTGAACCGCCTTTGCGCCTTCTTTATAGGACAGGGTGTTGATCTCCACCTGATCGGATACCATGAATGCGGAATAGAATCCCAAACCGAAATGACCGATGATCTGGTCCTCATTTGCCTTGTCTTTATATTTCTCCAGGAAATCCGTTGCACCGGAGAATGCGATCTGGTTGATATACTCTTCCACCTCTTCCGCGGTCATACCCAGACCGTTATCGGTAATGGTGATCGTCTTATCTTCCGGGCTTACCTCCACGATGATCTTTCCCTTAAAGTCATCCGGCAGTGTGTATTCGCCCATCATATCCAGCTTGCGCAGCTTGGTGATCGCGTCGCAGCCGTTGCTGACTAACTCACGATAAAAGATGTCGTGGTCGCTATAGAGCCATTTCTTGATGATGGGAAAAATATTCTCACTGTTGATCGATAAGCTTCCCTGTTTGTTTGCCATAATGAATGCACATCCTTTCTGTTATGTTCTTCTCCCGCCGGGAATGGGCGGAAGCTTATGCTTTTCCATACAATAAGTAGTATAATTCCGTGTTATGTAAAAGTCAAGAAAAAATTAGCACTCGATTTTATCGAGTGCTAACAACTATATTTTCTTTGCGTAAAATTCCCGGGGATCACTCCCCGGGAATTTCTGAAATCTGTTTCATTCGGTGTTGATCACCATACTTGTATATTACCTCTGCCTGCAGTCTTCCCTAATGGAACAGCTCCGCCTACAATTTTC
>CAMJAP010000114.1 GCA_946403625.1 uncultured Lachnospiraceae bacterium | reverse complement strand
ATTACGGCCGTATGTGCCCGATTGAGACCCCCGAAGGTCCGAACATCGGTCTGATCAACTCTTTGGCATCCTATGCACGGATCAACGAGTATGGTTTCATCGAAGCACCGTATCGTAAGATCGATAAAGCAGATCCGCAGAACCCGGTTGTAACCGACGAAGTAGTATATATGACTGCGGACGAAGAAGATAATTACCATGTAGCACAGGCAAACGAGAAACTGGACGCACAGGGACATTTCGTAAGAAATTCCGTTTCCGGCCGTTATCGGACAGAAACCCAGGAATATCCGAAGACCATGTTCGATTACATGGACGTGTCTCCGAAGATGGTATTCTCCGTTGCTACGGCACTCATCCCGTTCCTGGAGAACGACGATGCTAACCGTGCACTGATGGGATCCAACATGCAGCGTCAGGCCGTACCTCTGCTGTTTACCGAGGCTCCTGTGGTAGGAACCGGTATGGAGACCAAGGCAGCCGTAGACTCCGGTGTATGCGTGGTTGCAAGCAAGGCAGGTACCGTTGAGCGCGTATCTACCAAAGAGATCCGTATCAAGGCAGACGACGGCGAGAAGATGGTATACGAACTGCAGAAATTCGTTCGTTCCAACCAGTCGAACTGCTACAACCAGAGACCGATCGTATTCCAGGGTGATCACGTAGAAGCAGGTCAGGTTATCGCAGATGGTCCTTCCACTGCAAACGGCGAACTTGGTCTCGGTAAGAACCCGTTGATCGGCTTTATGACCTGGGAAGGTTATAACTACGAGGATGCCGTTCTGTTGAGCGAGCGTCTGGTAAAAGAAGATGTATATACCTCCGTACATATTGAGGAGCACGAGATCGAAGCACGTGATACCAAGCTGGGCGCAGAAGAGATCACTCGTGATATCCCGGGTGTCGGCGAAGATGCACTGAAGGATCTGGATGATCGCGGTATCATCCGTGTCGGTGCAGAGGTTCGTGCCGGAGATATCCTGGTTGGTAAGGTAACCCCGAAGGGTGAGACCGATCTGACCGCAGAAGAGAGACTGCTGCGTGCGATCTTCGGTGAGAAGGCTCGTGAAGTGCGTGATACCTCTCTGAAGGTTCCTCACGGCGAGTACGGTGTGGTTGTGGATGCAAAGGTATTCTCCCGTGCAGACGGTGATACCGAGCTTTCTCCGGGTGTAAACCAGAAGGTACGCATCTATATCGCACAGAAGAGAAAGATTTCCGTTGGTGACAAGATGGCTGGTCGTCACGGTAACAAGGGTGTTGTTTCCCGCGTGTTGCCGGTAGAGGATATGCCGTATCTGCCGAACGGTCGTCCGCTGGATATCGTATTGAATCCTTTGGGTGTGCCGTCCCGTATGAACATCGGACAGGTCCTGGAGATCCACCTGTCACTGGCTGCAAAGGCACTGGGCTTCAATATTGAGACTCCGGTCTTTGACGGTGCAAACGAAGAGGACATCATGGACACTCTGGATCTGGCAAATGACTATGTCAACATGGAGTGGGATGAATTCTCCAAGAAGCATAAAGCAGAATTGCTTCCGGAAGTATATCAGTATCTGGATGAGAACAAGGCACACAGAGCATTGTGGAAGGGCGTGCCCCTGTCCCGTGACGGTAAGGTAAGACTGCGTGACGGTCGTACCGGCGAGTACTTCGATTCACCGGTTACCATCGGACACATGCACTACCTGAAACTGCATCACCTGGTAGACGATAAGATCCACGCTCGTTCAACCGGCCCGTACTCACTGGTAACACAGCAGCCGCTGGGTGGTAAAGCACAGTTCGGTGGTCAGCGTTTCGGTGAGATGGAAGTTTGGGCACTGGAAGCTTACGGCGCATCTTACACTCTGCAGGAGATCCTGACCGTGAAGTCCGACGACGTAGTTGGTCGTGTAAAGACCTACGAAGCGATCGTTAAGGGCGAGAACATTCCTGAGCCGGGTATTCCGGAGTCCTTCAAGGTATTGCTGAAGGAACTGCAGTCACTGGCATTGGATGTACGCGTTCTGGACGAAAACGGCAAAGAGATCGAGCTGAAGGAAAATGTGGACTACAGCGACAGCGAGTTCAAGTTCGATTTGGGCGAGAGCAAAGGTGACTACTCCAAAGCCGATGGTTTCGGAACCGGTCGTCTGACCGAGGAAGGTGACCTGGAAGCGGACGAGGATGAAGCTTTTGAGGATGAATCCGCAGATGAATTCGCAGACAGCCTTGTGGATGATGAAGATTAATATTCTGGTAATGGTTCGGAACTATTAAGGTTCCGGGCCGTTACGAATCCTGAACCATACACTGTTAAATGGAAGGAGATCCAGAAAGAGATGGCAGATTTAAAGAAGACAGAAGAACAGCCGATCACATTTGATGCGATCCGCATCGGACTGGCAAGCCCGGAGAAGATCCGTGAGTGGTCCACCAGAAACAATGATCCGTCCGCCGGAGTCGTACAGAAGCCGGAGACGATCAACTATCGTACGCTGAAGCCGGAAAAGGACGGTCTTTTCTGCGAGCGTATCTTTGGACCGAGCAAGGATTGGGAGTGCCACTGCGGTAAGTATCGTAAGATCCGTTACAAGGGTGTGATCTGCGATAAGTGCGGTGTTGAGGTTACCAAGTCCAACGTTCGTCGTGAGCGTATGGGCCGTATCGAACTGGCAGCACCGGTTTCTCATATTTGGTATTTTAAAGGTATCCCGAGCCGTATCGGTGTGCTTTTGAACCTGACCCCGAAGGATCTGGAGAGCGTGCTGTATTTTGCAGCATACATCGTTGTAGATCCGGCAGATACCGAGCTGGAAATGAAGCAGGTACTGCGTGAGAACGAGTACAAGCAGGTAAGAGACAAGTACGATGCACTACAGGAGCAGTATCCGGAGAAGAACTACAATTTCAAGGCAGAGATGGGCGCAGAAGCGATCCAGAAACTGTTGAAAGAGATCGATCTGGATCAGGAAATGGAATACCTGAAGGAAGAGTTGAAGAACGAATCCGGTAAGGGTAAGGGCACCAAGCTGATCAAGAGACTGGAAGTTGTAGAAGCATTGCGTGAATCCGGAAACCGTCCGGAGTGGATGATCATGGATACGATCCCGGTAATCCCGCCCGATCTGCGTCCTATGGTACAGTTGGATGGCGGTCGTTTTGCAACCTCCGACCTGAACGATCTGTATCGTCGTATCATCAACCGTAACAACCGTCTGCAGAAGCTCCTGGAACTGGGTGCACCGGATATCATCGTTCGTAACGAGAAACGTATGCTGCAGGAAGCAGTTGATGCGCTGATCGATAACGGTCGCCGCGGTCGTGCGGTAACCGGCCCGGGCAACAGACCGCTCAAGTCTCTGTCCGATATGCTGAAAGGTAAGGGCGGTCGTTTCCGTCAGAACCTGTTAGGTAAGCGTGTAGACTATTCCGGTCGTTCCGTTATCGTCGTTGGTCCGGAACTGAAGATTTATCAGTGCGGTCTGCCGAAGGAAATGGCGATCGAATTGTTCAAGCCTTTCGTTATGAAAGAGCTGGTTAGCAAGGGTATGTGCCAGAACATCAAGGCTGCCAAGAAGATGGTAGAGAAGCAGGAAGATGCTGTATGGGATGTTTTGGAAGAGGTGATCACGGAGCATCCGGTTATGCTGAACCGTGCACCGACACTGCACAGACTTGGTATTCAGGCATTTGAGCCGATCCTTGTAGAAGGTAAGGCAATCAAGCTTCATCCGCTCGTATGTACCGCATTCAACGCGGACTTCGACGGTGACCAGATGGCAGTACATCTGCCGCTGAGCGTAGAAGCACAGGCAGAATGCCGTTTCCTGTTGCTGTCTCCGAACAACCTGTTGAAGCCGTCCGACGGTGCGCCGGTTGCGGTTCCTTCACAGGATATGGTACTTGGTATTTACTATCTGACGCAGGAGCGTCCGGGTTCCCTTGGCGAAGGCCATTACTTCAAGAGCCTGAACGAAGCGATCCTTGCGTACGAGAACGGTTATCTGGATCTGCACGGACGCATCAAGGTTCGTATGTCCAGAACACTGGCAGACGGCAGAACCATCACTGGTATTGTGGAATCCACACTGGGCCGTTTCCTGTTCAACGAGATCCTTCCGCAGGATCTGGGCTTTGTAAAGCGTACCACCGATGAGGATGTACTTCTTCCGGAAGTGGATTTCCTGGTAGGAAAGAAGCAGTTAAAGAAGATCCTGGAGAAGGTCATCAATACCCACGGTGCTACCCAGACCGCTGAGGTACTCGACCTGGTTAAGGCAATCGGTTATAAGTATTCTACCAGAGCGGCTATGACCGTATCCATTTCGGATATGACCGTGCCGAAGAAGAAGAAGGAAATGATCGATGAAGCTCAGGCGAAGGTAGACAAGATCAATCAGCTGTATATGCGTGGTGCATGTACCGATGAAGAGCGTTACACCAACATCATCGACCTTTGGAGAAAGACGGATGACAGCCTGACCAAAGAGTTGATGGATGGCCTGGATGCATATAACAACATCAAGATGATGGCAGACTCCGGTGCCCGTGGTTCCAAGGAACAGATCAAGCAGCTGGTAGGTATGCGAGGCTTGATGGCAGATACACAGGGTAACACCATCGAGTTGCCGGTTAAGTCCAACTTCCGTGAAGGTCTGGACGTTCTGGAGTACTTCATCTCCGCGCACGGTGCTCGTAAAGGTTTGTCCGATACCGCACTTCGTACCGCTGACTCCGGTTACCTGACCCGTCGAATGGTAGATATCTGCCAGGGTCTGATCATCCGTGAGAATGACTGCTCCGAAGGCCGTGACGAGATTCCGGGCAGATATGTGGAAGCACTGCTCAAGGATAACAGTGAAAAGATCGATGTAGCGGAAGATAACGGCGAGAAGAAATTCATCGGTCGTTATGTAACGGATGATCTGAAGGATGCAAAGGGCAAGGTTATTGTTAAGGCAAACGAGATCATCACTCCGGCAAAGGCAGATGAGATCATCGCAGCCGGCATCGACAGCTTTAAGGTATATGACGTAGTTGAGAACCTGGAGAACCGTGTACGCGGCAGATTTGCGGCAGAGACCGTAACGGATGCCGAGGGCAACGTGATCGTAAAGGCAAATCATATGATCACACCGAAGCGTGCAGCAGCGATCCAGCAGGCAGGTATCGCATCCGTGAAGATCCGTACCAGCTTGGCTTGTAAGTCCCACGTAGGTATCTGTGCTAAGTGCTACGGCGCGAACATGGCAACCGGTGAGCCGGTACAGGTTGGTGAAGCAGTCGGTATCATCGCAGCACAGTCCATCGGTGAGCCGGGTACACAGCTGACCATGCGTACATTCCATACCGGTGGTGTTGCAGGTAACGATATCACAATGGGTCTTCCTCGAGTTGAGGAGCTTTTCGAGGCAAGAAAGCCGAAGGGGCTTGCAATCATCACATCCATCGGCGGAACGGTAAGCATCGAAGAAAGCAACAACAACAGCAGCCGTAAGGTGATCATCACCGGCGAGGAAGAGACCAAGGAATATGCGATCCCGTATAAGGCAACGCTGAAGGTAAAACCGGGCGAAGTGGTAGAGGCTGGTCACGCATTGACCGACGGTTCCATCGACCCGCACGAACTGTTGCTGATCAAGGATATGCACGCAGTTGAGACTTATCTGGTGAAGGAAGTACAGAAGGTGTACGGAAGCCAGGGTGTAGACTTGGCCGACAAGCACATCGAAGTGATCATTCGTCAGATGATGAAGAAGCAGCACGTTGAGGATCCGGGAGATACCGAACTGTTACCGGGTGCACTGGTAGATCGTCTGGAAGTAGAAGAGCGTAATGCTCAGTTGGAAGCAGAAGGCAAGCGTCCGATCGTTGTGAGCGATATCATTCAGGGTATCACCAAGGCAGCACTCGGAACCGATTCCTTCCTGGCTGCAGCATCCTTCCAGGAAACTGCAAAGGTATTGACCGAAGCAGCGATCAAGGGTAAGGTAGATCCGTTGGTAGGTCTGAAAGAGAACGTTATCATCGGTAAGCTGATCCCGGCCGGTACCGGTATCCGCAGATATCGTGAAGTAAAGGTTGATGTGGATGATGCCGATATCGAGGATGAGATCGACTTTGGCGATGAGGACGACGAGATCCTGGAGCTTTCCGTAGATGAAGATATCGACGACGGCGAAGAGGATCTGGTAAGCGTTGAAGACGGGGATTCCGACGAGAACTAAAAATATTTCTTGACAAAGGGATATATACGAAGTACAATAATCAAGCGTGTGATTTGCACGCTTGATTTTTTGTTGCGTTCAATCACATAGTTTATGTGAAATCAGACAGGAGGTGAACAGAATGCCAACATTTAACCAGTTAGTAAGAAAGGGACGTGAGACTTCCGTTAAGAAGTCTACAGCTCCGGCTCTGCTGAAAGGCTACAACTCTCTGCACAAGAAAGCGATCGATACGAATTCTCCGCAGAAGCGTGGCGTTTGTACAGCAGTAAAGACCGCTACCCCGAAGAAGCCGAACTCTGCACTTCGTAAGATCGCCAGAGTACGTCTTTCCAACGGAATCGAGGTAACGAGCTACATTCCGGGCGAAGGTCACAATCTGCAGGAGCACAGCGTGGTTTTGGTTCGTGGCGGTCGTGTTAAGGATCTGCCGGGTACCAGATATCATGTGATCCGTGGTACGCTTGATACCGCAGGTGTTGCCAACAGAAAGCAGGCGCGTTCCAAATATGGTGCAAAGCGTCCTAAGGACAAGAAGTAAGGCAACAAGCCTAGGGTATCACAGGACTAATAAGTGTTGGAATTCTGATTCATTCTTTCGTAATACAGGATCCGGCGCGTACACATTAGTACATTGCGTGTGAGTACCTATGATTTAATCAAGCAATTCATTAATGATTAAGGAGGGAAGAACCGTGCCACGTAAAGGACACATTCAAAAACGAGATGTTTTGGCAGATCCTTTATACAATGACAAGGTGGTCACCAAGCTGATCAACAATATTATGTTGGACGGCAAGAAGGGTGTAGCACAGCGTATTGTATATCATGCGTTTGCCAAAGTGGAAGAGAAGAGCGGCAAGCCGGCACTGGAAGTATTCGGTGAGGCTATGAACAACATCATGCCGCAGCTGGAAGTCAAGGCTAGACGTGTCGGCGGCGCAACCTATCAGGTGCCGATCGAAGTTCGTCCGGAAAGACGCCAGGCGTTAGCACTCAGATGGTTGACCATGTTCTCCAGAAAGCGTTCTGAGAAGACCATGGAAGACAAGCTGGCTAACGAGATTTTAGATGCAGCAAACGGTACCGGTGCAGCTGTAAAGCGTAAAGATGAAATGCATCGTATGGCTGAGGCTAACAAGGCGTTTGCTCACTACAGATTTTAAGGGAAGGAGGAACCAAAGGTGGCTGAAAGAGAATACCCCTTGGAGCGTACCAGAAATATCGGTATTATGGCTCACATTGACGCAGGTAAGACCACGCTGACAGAGCGTATCCTGTACTATACCGGCGTTAACTACAAGATCGGTGATACTCACGAAGGTACTGCAACCATGGACTGGATGGAGCAGGAAGCAGAGCGTGGTATTACGATCACATCAGCCGCTACCACCTGCCACTGGACACTGCAGGAGAACTGCAAGCCCAAGGCCGGCGCACTGGAGCATCGTATCAACATCATTGATACTCCGGGACACGTTGACTTTACGGTAGAGGTGGAGCGTTCACTCCGTGTATTGGACGGCGCAGTAGGCGTTTTCTGTGCTAAGGGTGGTGTTGAACCCCAGTCTGAGAACGTATGGCGTCAGGCAGATACATACAATGTACCGCGTATGGCATTCATCAACAAGATGGATATCATGGGTGCAAACTTCTACGGTGCAGTAGATCAGATCCGTAACCGTCTGGGCAAGAATGCAATCATTCTGAACCTGCCGATCGGTAAGGAAGATCTGTTCAAGGGTATCATCGACTTGTTCGAGATGAAAGCTTACATCTACAATGATGATAAGGGTGAGGATATCTCCATCACCGACATCCCGGATGATATGAAGGATGATGCTGAACTGTATCACGCAGAATTGGTAGAAAAGGTTTGCGAGCTGGATGACGATCTGATGGAGAAATTCCTGGAAGATGAGATTCCTTCCGTAGACGAGATGAAAGCAGCACTGCGTAAGGCTACTTGCGAATGCCGTGCCGTACCGGTATGCTGCGGTTCCGCTTACAGAAACAAAGGTGTTCAGAAGCTTCTGGATGCAGTACTTGAGTATATGCCGGCTCCTACGGATATCCCGGCAATCAAGGGTGTTGACCTGGACGGCAACGAAGTAGAGAGACATTCTTCCGATGCTGAGCCGTTCTCCGCACTGGCATTCAAGATCATGACTGACCCGTTCGTAGGTAAGCTTTCCTTCGTTCGTGTGTACTCCGGTACTTTGAACTCCGGTTCCTATGTACTGAATGCTACCAAGGACAAGAAGGAACGTGTAGGCCGTCTGCTGCAGATGCACGCTAACAAGCGTACAGAGCTGGATAAGGTATACTCCGGTGATATCGCAGCAGCAGTTGGATTTAAGTTTACGACAACAGGTGATACCATCTGCGACGAGCAGCATCCGGTAATCCTGGAGTCTATGGAATTCCCTGAGCCGGTTATCGAGCTTGCAATCGAGCCGAAGACCAAGGCTGGACAGGGCAAGATGGGTGAAGCACTTGCGAAGCTGGCTGAAGAAGACCCGACCTTCCGTGCTCACACCAATGCTGAAACAGGCCAGACAATCATCGCAGGTATGGGTGAGTTGCATCTGGAGATCATCGTTGACCGTCTGCTTCGTGAGTTCAAGGTAGAAGCAAACGTAGGCGCACCGCAGGTTGCTTACAAGGAAGCATTTACTAAGGCTGTAGATATCGATTCCAAGTATGCAAAGCAGTCCGGTGGTCGTGGTCAGTATGGTCACTGTAAGGTAAAATTCGAGCCGATGGATCCGAACGGTGAGGAGACCTTTAAGTTTGAATCTACCGTTGTTGGTGGTGCTATTCCGAAGGAATACATCCCGGCAGTCGGCGAAGGTATCGAAGAAGCTGCAAAGGCTGGTATTCTGGGTGGATTCCCGGTACTCGGTGTACACGCGAATGTATACGATGGTTCCTACCACGAGGTAGACTCCTCCGAAATGGCATTCCACATTGCAGGTTCTATGGCTTTCAAAGAGGCTATGCAGAAAGGTAACCCTGTACTGCTTGAGCCGATCATGAAGGTTGAAGTAACGATGCCGGAAGAGTACATGGGTGATGTCATCGGTGATATCAACTCTCGTCGCGGACGTATCGAAGGTATGGATGATCTGGGCGGCGGCAAGATCGTACGTGGTTACGTACCTCTGGCTGAAATGTTCGGTTACTCCACCGACCTGCGTTCCAAGACTCAGGGCCGTGGTAACTACTCTATGTTCTTCGAGAAATACGAGCAGGTTCCGAAGAACATCCAGGAGAAAGTACTGGCAGCAAAGGGTAACTAATCCTAAATTTTATTGTGTTCGTTCGGGAACCGCGGGGTTCCGGACGACACAATAAATTCAAAAGAAATACTTGAAAAAGCACGGGGATTTTTATATAATATTCCCTAGCGACTTTTAAAAAGAACCATTTAACTCATCAAGGAGGAAAGTACAAAAATGGCAAAAGAGAAATTTAACAGATCGAAACCGCATTGTAACATCGGTACCATCGGTCACGTAGACCATGGTAAGACTACTCTGACCGCAGCTATCACCAAGGTTCTGGCTGAGCGCGTTGCTGGTAACACAGCTACCGATTTCGAGAACATCGATAAGGCTCCGGAAGAGAGAGAAAGAGGTATTACGATCTCTACCGCACACGTTGAGTATGAGACCGAGAAGAGACACTACGCACACGTTGACTGCCCGGGACATGCTGACTACGTAAAGAACATGATCACCGGTGCTGCTCAGATGGACGGCGCTATCCTGGTTGTTGCTGCAACTGATGGTGTTATGGCTCAGA
>CAMJAP010000113.1 GCA_946403625.1 uncultured Lachnospiraceae bacterium | reverse complement strand
GCCACAGCTCAAGATACTCCTTTGCCGTCTCTATGATCTCTGCCTTCTGCTCATCGGACATCGTGCCCTCGGTATCGATCGTTTGCATCAATGCCCGTTTCTTCTGTTCAAAATACGCCAGCAGACCTTTGCGGAACTCCGTGATCTTTGCCATCTCCACATCCTGCATCACATGCGCCGTCGCCGATACCAGGATCACTACCTGCTCGTGCAGCGAAAACGGACTGCCCTGCGGCTGTCTTAACAGCTGCATCAGTCCCTGGCCGTACACCAGCTGTTTTCTGGTGGCTTCATCCAGGTCACTGGAGAACTGCGTAAAGATCTCCATCTCGCGGTACTGTGCCAGATCCAGTCGGATCGAGCCGGCTGCTTTCTTCATTGCCTTGGTCTGCGCCGCACCACCCACACGGGATACGGAAAGACCGACATTTACCGCAGGCCGCTGTCCCGCAAAGAACAGGTCGCTTTCCAAAAAGATCTGCCCGTCCGTAATGGAGATGATGTTCGTCGGAATATATGCCGATACATCACCGCCCTGCGTCTCTACGATCGGCAGAGCCGTCATACTGCCTCCGCCCAGCTTATCGGAAAGATGCGCCGAGCGCTCCAGCAAACGGGAATGCAGATAAAACACGTCGCCCGGATATGCCTCACGCCCCGGAGAACGATCCAGCAACAGGGACAATGCACGGTATGCGATCGCGTGCTTGGACAGATCGTCATACACGATCAGCACATCCTTGCCCTGATACATAAAATACTCACCCAGGGAGGTACCTGCATAGGGTGCGATATACTGAATGGGTGCCGGTTCGCTGGCCGTTGCACTGACTACGACCGTGTAATCCATTGCGCCCTTTTTCTTTAAGTTTCCGACCAGCTGTGCGATACTGCCGGCTTTCTGTCCGATCGCCACATAGATACAGATCACATCCTTGCCCTTTTGGTTCAGGATGGTGTCCAGCGCGATCGTCGTCTTGCCGGTCTGACGGTCCCCGATGATCAATTCTCGCTGTCCGCGCCCGATGGGAAACATGGAGTCGATCGTCAGCAGTCCCGTATACATCGGCGTATCCACCGACTGCCGGTCAATGATGCTCGCGGCCGGCGCCTCTACGATACGATAATCGGAAGCCGCGATGGGCCCCATACCGTCGATTGGCTCGCCCAACGCATTGACAACGCGTCCCAAAAACGCATCGCCTACCGGGATACCTGCCGTCTTTTTGGTACGGCGCACACGGCTGCCCACACGTACTTCACTGTCATCGCCAAACAGGATCACGCCCATGGTATCCTGGCGGATATCCTGAAACATACCCTTTACGCCGGACTCAAATACCACGATCTCACCGTATTCCGCACCGCCCAGTCCGTCAATGAATACGATACCGTCGCCGACCGAAAGTACCGTACCTTCTTCTTCCGCCACGGTCTCGGCATTCCAGCTGTCGATGGAGGACCGGTACAGAGAGATCACATCCTCCGCATCATCCTTCAGCGCCAGCTCACCCAGCAGTTCTTTCAACTGCAAAAAGCGGCCTTCCTTGGTGTTGTCGTAGACTTCATCGCCTACCACCAGTCGAAAGCCATTGCCGGTGCTCTCATCCTCACGCCAGTCCAGCTCATACGCCTTGCCGTATTTTTCTTCCAAAAACCGCAAAAGCCTTTCCTGCTGCTGCTCGGTAGGCTCCTTTGCAGCATAAAGAACGGCTTTTAATGTCTTACTTGTGGCCATTTGCACGGCTCCTTTCCGCATTCCGGATAAAATCTTCATAAGGATCTGCAGACGTTTCCCCTGCCATTACCTTGCGGGTCGCTTCCTCGATCATATGCGTGATGTCCTCACGGGCACCGCTGATGATCATCATCTTCTGCTTCTCGCCGTTCTCTCTGGCCGTCTCCAGGATCTTTCTGGCTTCCTCTTTGGCCGCCTCGCTCTGTTCCCGCTTCATGGCCGCGATCTCACTGTTGGCCGCTTTGCGCTTCTCTTCGATCTCCTGATCTGCAGCTGCCAGTTTTTCCTCATACTCCGCTTTCTTCGCATTTGCCTCTTCCAGCGCTGCTTTGGTGTCTTTCTCCAGATCCGCATAGTAGTCACTGCGCTTCTGCATAAACGCCTTCACCGGCGCATACAAAAGGATATAGAGGCCGACAAACAGTATGATCACATTGAACAGATGCAGCAATATCTGTGTAAAGTCTATTCCCAACGGCATAACACAATTCCTCCGAATAGTTATTTCATGACCGGTTTTACAATACAAAGACGATCAGGATCGCTACGATCAATGCGTAAATAACAACGGTTTCGATAAATACCAGACCGAGCATCAACTGCGTCTGGATCTTGCCTGCAGCTTCCGGCTGTCTTGCCACACCTTCGTTGGATTTTGCGATTGCCATACCCATAGCGATGGTACCGCCGATACCCGCCAGACCGATCGCGATGGAAGCTGCCAACGCCTTCATTCCGGTGCTGTTTTCCGCGCCGCCTTCCGCTTCTGCCGTTACGACTGCCTCTGCACTGTCTGCCGCCTTTGCCTGCAGGGCGCTTACGGATGCCACCGCACCGATGAGCAGGATCACTGCTGCCAACATAATTGCCATCTTCTTTAACTGTCTCATTTTTTTATCCTCCGTTATCTATTCTTTTATGCTGCTTCTTCTGCAATTTCCGCATCTTTTTTCTTCTTTTTCGGCTTCTTTTCGCTGACTTCCGTCACTTCACCGTAGTATACGCTGGTCAGCATCGTCAGGACATAGGCCTGGATCAATGCGTGCAACACCGTAAACAAAAGTCCCACGATCACCGGCAATACGAAACTCAGGTTGACGTAATAGTACACCAGCTCCGTGGTCAGCATACCGGATAGCAGTGCACCGAACAAACGGAACGTCATGGAAACCGGCAGGGAAAACTCCTTCAATGTCTTTCCCACACCTTTTACCTTATTCACCAAAATACCGCTGGATAAAATAAACAGATAGGACAAAAAGCCCATACAGATCGCACCGTTGATATTGGCTAACGGTGCCGGCAGAGAAATACTGTGCCCTTCGGTGGTAATGGCCTGAATACCGAAGAGTTCAAACATGGTACCCGCAAAGATATAGGTACCTGCGCCGAAAATATACGCGCCCAACGCGCCGTTTTTGTGCGGAGAGTTTGTCTTTGCCAGTCCGTCAAAGATGCCTACCCACTGCTCGATCAGAAACTGAAACTTTCCCGGTACCATCTGAAACTTCGGGATGGCAAAGATCCGGATCAGCAGTGCGATGAATAACAGCACTCCCGTAACAATGTAGCCGGATACCAGGGACGGATCCACGGCAAAACCAAAGAAATCGATCTTATTCTCGTCGTGCAGAACAGCGTCACGCATGGCAGCCTTGATCGTTTCGTGTTTTTCCGGCTGCGGCATCATAAAAATTCCTACGACGATCGCTGCCAGAAACAGAATCGATACAATGATGATGTTTCTCCTCTGCTGCTTGCTCAATCGATTCATCTCCCTTCTGGGTTATATTGACTGCCGAAACACCCCCCGGCATTTCGGCAGCACAACACAGAACTATTTTTTTACTGCTTTCCTTCCGAAGCCCGCAGCTGCTCCTGTGCTACTTCCAGCATCAGACGCAGACGGTTCAACTGATTTACCTTACTTGCGGAAGGATCATAATCGATCGCTACGATATTGGCCTCCGGATATTTCTCCTTGACCTTTTTGGTAACGCCCTTACCTACAATATGGTTCGGCAGACATCCGAACGGCTGCACGCAGACGATATTGTTAACGCCCTGGTGGATCAGCTCGATCATCTCGCCCGGCAGATACCAGCCTTCACCGGTCTGGTTACCCTGCTGCAGGATCTCCATAGCAAAATCCTTGATCTGGCCCAATCTTCCGGCCGGTGTAAAATGCTTACTCTCTTCCAGCATCTTGTCCGTCTTCTTCTTGATGCTGTCTACCAGGCCCAGGCCGAAGCGTGCCCCTAGAGCAGCCTTCTTGCTCTTGCCCAGTTTCTTTCCGCGGTAGATCGCACCGGAGAAGCAGTATTCCAGGAAAGTCACCATTTCGGTCATAACCACTTCGGCGCCTTCCTTCTCCAGCTGGTCTGCCAGATGCTCGTTGGCAAGAGGCATATATTTTACAAGCACTTCGCCGACGATACCGACCTTGGGCTTAACGATATCCGTACGCAGTTCGATCGAGTCAAAGTCCTTGACCATCTCACGGCAGATCTTATAGAAGGTGTGCATACTGCTGTGCTTCTCGATGGATTCGATGCACCTCTTCTGCCACTTATCGTACATTGCTTCCGTTGCGCCCGCTTCCACTTCATATGCCTTTGCGTGATAACGCATATTGGCCATCAGGTCACCGTACATTGCCGCCTGCATCACTTTATACAACAGTGTTACGGACGGGTTGAAGCCGGAGTTGGTCTCCATACCGTTCATATTTAAAGAAATAACCGGGATATGTCCGTAGCCGCCCTCTTTCAGTGCTTTACGGATAAAGCCCACGTAGTTGGACGCACGGCAGCCGCCGCCGGTCTGTACCATCATCACGGCCAGACGCTTCGTATCGTAATCGCCCGAAGATACCGCATCCATGATCTGTCCGGTTACGATCATCGCCGGATAGCAGGCGTCATGATTGACATAGCGCTGTCCCATATCGATGACATTGTGATTCTCGTTCTTCATCAGTTCCAGACGATAGCCGCAGGTTTGGAATGCCGCCTTGGCCAGTTCGAAATGATGCGGTGACATTTCCGGACACAGGATCGTATATCCTGCATCATTCATCTCTTTTGTATATTCCACTCTCGGATATTCGATCGGAGTCACTTTTGTCTGCGGGTCGCAGTCTCTGGAACGGATCGCTGCCGCCAGGGAACGCACACGGATACGTGCTGCACCGAGGTTGCTGATCTCATCGATCTTCAGCAACGCATACAGACGATTTCTCTTTTCCAGCAGCTCACGTACCTGGTCTGCCGTTACCGCATCCAGACCGCAACCGAAGGAGTTGAGCTGGATCAGGTCGAGCACATCCTGTGTCGCCACATATTCCGCTGCCGCATACAGTCTCGCATGATAGGTCCACTGGTTGGTAACACGCAGACCGCTCTCTACATCTGCCAATCCTGCCACGCTGTCTTCCGTCAATACCGCAAAGCCCAGACTCTGGATCATTTCCGGAATACCGTGGTTGATCTCCGGATCCAGATGATACGGACGTCCTGCCAGCACGATACCATGCTGTTTGTTTTCCTTCAGCCATGCAACGGTCTTGCGGCCTTCCTCGGTGATATCCGCCTTGCACTTTAACAGGGCTTCCCAACCGATGTGTACCGCCTCTTTGACTTCTTTCTTACCGATATCGAATGCATCGTGCATCACGGTCTCCAGGCACTTGGTCAGCACCTGCTCATCGGTAAACGCGATAAACGGAGAAAGCAGATTGATGTTCTTATCCGTAATGATCTGCATATTGTTGCGGACATTCTCCGGGTAGGAGATGACCATAGGGCAGTTATAGTGGTTCTGTGCATTCGCATTTTCCTTACGCTCGTAGAAAACGCAAGGATAGAAGATATTGCTAATGCCCTGTTCCACCAGCCATGTGATATGCCCATGCACCATCTTGGCCGGATAGCACTCCGACTCACTCGGGATCGAATCCATACCCAGACGATACAGTTTCTGGTCCGAGAACGGCGAAAGCACGACACGGAATCCCAGGTGCTTAAAGAACTCTGCCCAGAACGGGTAGTTCTCATACATATTCAATACGCGGGGAATACCGATCTCACCTCTGGGCGCCTGTGTTGCATCCAGCGGCTCGTATTCAAACATTCTCTTACGCTTAAATTCAAACAGGTTCGGTGCGTTATTCTTCTTTCCGCCGCCGCCAACAACACGCTCGCAACGGTTACCGGTAACATATCTGTGACCGTTGGAGAACTGACCGATGGTCAGACGGCAACGGTTCTGGCATCCCTTACATCTGGACTGCGAGGTGGTAAAGGTAAGATCTGCGATCTCTTCGAAGGAAAGCATCGAAGATTCTCCGCCGGTCCAACGCTCCTTTGCGATCAATGCCGCACCCATAGCGCCCATCAGACCTGCCTCTGCAGGACGGATCACTTCGCGTCCGGATACCAGCTCGAAGCAACGCAGGATCGCATCGCTCAAGAACGTACCGCCCTGTGCGATGATGTGCTCGCCCAGCTGTGCCGGGTCGGTCATACGGATTACCTTAAACAACGCATTCTTCACAACAGAATAAGCCAGTCCGGCTGCGATATCCTCGACGGCCGCACCTTCCTTCTGTGCCTGCTTTACGTTGGAGTTCATAAAAATGGTACAACGGGTTCCCAGATCCAGCGGCATCTTGGATTTGAGCGCCAGCTCCGAGAAACTCTTTGCCGTATATCCCATGGAATCCGCAAAATTCTCAATGAAAGAACCGCATCCCGAAGAGCATGCCTCATTCAGCAGGATGGAATCCACACTGCCGTTCTTAATGCGGATGCACTTCATATCCTGTCCGCCGATATCGATGATGCAGTCGGCTTCCGGATCCACAAAGCGTGCCGCATAGTAGTGCGCGATGGTCTCCACCTCGCCCTCATCCAGGCCAAACGCTTCTTTCAGCAGTTTCTCACCATATCCGGTGGAGCAAGCATGTGCGATCTTGGCATCCTTCGGCATCACTTCCGCCAGGCCGCGGATGGCTTCCTTCACACAGCCAACCGGGTCACCCTTGTTATTTCCGTAATAGGAATAAAGCAGCTTTCCGTCTTCCGACAGCAGTGCCATCTTGGTGGTCGTGGAACCGCCGTCGATACCCAGAAAGCAATTGCCATGATATTCTTTGATGTCTCCGGCCGGCGCCTTATTACTGCGCTGTCTCTCCCGGAATGCTTCCAGATCCGCATCTGTTTCAAACAGGCACTGCAGGTGTTCCAGCTCCATACCGCTGCCCACATGTGCCAGATTCTCCTTGATCTCTCCAAGGGACACCACGCCGCCGCGCTGTCCGTGGATCGCCGCGCCATGCGCCGCAAACAGATGTCCGTTCTCCGGCACGATCTGCTCATCCGGAGCCAAATGCAGGGTATCCGCAAAGCGCTCCCGCAGTCTCGGCAGGAAGTGCAGCGGGCCACCCAAAAATGCCACCTTACCTTTGATCCGTCGTCCGCATGCCAAACCGGAGATGGTCTGATCCACCACCGCCTGGAAGATACTGATCGCCAGATCCTCTCTTGCCACACCGTCATTGATGAGCGGCTGAATATCCGTCTTGGCAAACACGCCGCAGCGTGCCGCAATGGGATACTTTGCATGCGCGTCCTTTGCCAGCAGATCCAGTCCCGAGGCATCCGTCTGGATCAGGGATGCCATCTGGTCGATAAACGCGCCGGTACCGCCTGCGCAGATACCGTTCATACGCTGCTCCACGCCGCCGGTCAGATACACCAGCTTTGCATCTTCTCCACCCAGCTCGATGATCACATCCGTCTGCGGATACAACTGTCTTACTGCACCTACCACGGCTACGACTTCCTGTACAAACGGAATCTTCAGTCGTTCTGCCAACTGCAGACCGCCGCTACCGGTGATCTCTATGGTACACTGGGCATTACCGATGGTATCCATCAGTTCTCCCAGCAACTGCTCCAATACCTGGCGCACCTCAGCATGATGTCTGCGGTACTCCGAATAAACCACTTTTCCTTCCGGATCGATGGCTACTACTTTTACGGTGGTGGAACCTATGTCCAAACCTACATGATAAATCTTCTTATTCTCTTCCACTTCAAAACTCTCTCATCTTTACAAATTCACGGTTACCAAAAAACACAATATTTATAACATAAAACGGCCAAAATTTCAAGTACTTGGGTTTTTCCGCCCTCTCCTGCCGCTTCCGCCAAAAAGGATCCGGAAGTTTCCCTCCGGACCCTTTCTTTTCATAATCCCCAACACATTTCAGAACATATTCTTCGCTCTGCCCAAAGCACTCAGATACAGAATATAGATCACGATCGAAATAACAACCTGTGCTATGCTGAACAGACCGCCAAGCAACGGAATAAACCGTAACAGAGAGCAAGCCGCTGTAATGATATACATGATCCCGATCAGTCTTGCGCGACCGGCTGCCGAATCTGCCATATAGGTATTCCCGATCTGCACTGCAACCGATGCGATTCCCATCAGGATAAAGTAGGTGGAGAACATATTCACCACATAAGACCCCATCGTTAACAGCACCGGCAGAATCCCCTCCTGCGATATAAACAGATTGGCGACGGAAATGCCAATTCCGATGATTACCCAAAGCAATGCTTTGCTGAAGCTCTCATCATCTTTTGCCGCATTTATTGTACCGACAAGAGTCAACACATATCCTGCGATCGATACAAGGCCGCCGAGGATCAGTCCACCGCCCCCGAGAAGAAACGCTCCCAATCCCCCGGTAATAATTGCCAGGAAGGCTCCAAACACAGCAAGCACGGCCGCACTCGCTAGCATAACCACTCCGAGCAATCCCAGGATCTCGCCTGCAAAAATCCTTCCGATACCTTTTCTCGCATTCTGAAACATCATTTTCCTGCCCTCCTTTTCTAAGTGTCAACCATCTGTGACAAGTATATTATATCGAATCCAAAAGGAGGTCACAAGAAATCCGGCATTACATAGGTGCTACCCTTAGTTGCCGTCAGAGTGCAACGGATACTCTTTACACCACAATCAACTCGATCAAAAAGACCACGATGCACGCGCAAACCGCCACCACCGGCAGACTCTTTTTCCGATAAGCCAATAACAACGCCGTAAAGAAACCGGCCGCTCCGGAATAGATATTCTGCGTTGCATGCAGGATAGCCGGAAATGTCATCACGGAAAGCGTCACATAAGGCACATAATACAGAAATGACTTAAGTGTCCTGTTTTTTATCTCCTTACGCAGCAGTGTCAACGGCAGCATACGGATCAGATAGGTCACCAGTGCCATGATCGCAATGTAGATCCACACATTATGCCACAGATCATTCATCTTCGGTCACCTCCTGTTCCTCCTTAACCGGGAAGACGATCGCCGCGATCAGCGCGATCACCACCGTCAGCAGTATGATCCGTGTTCCCGCCGAGATATCCCGGATCACCGGCACTTTCGTGCACAACCAACTGGCCGCCATCGCTACGATCACCGCAGCCAATACATGCCGGTCCTCTCTCGCCTTGGGAATGATGATCGCCAAAAACATACCGTACAATGCCAGGCTGAGCGCGCTAACCACACTCTCCGGCAGCACGTTTCCCATCAATACTCCCAAAAACGTCCCCAGCGTCCATCCCGGGATTGCGATACTCATCGCTCCGTAATTGTAATACGGATTCAAATGACCTTCCCGCCCGACAGAGATCCCGAAGATCTCATCCGTTACGCCAAACGCCATACACATACGGTGCGGAACGCCCAACTGAGGCGACACCTTTTGTGAGAGCGCGAAACTCATCAACATATACCTCAGATTAATGATCAGCTGAGAAACCGCCATCTCCAGATAGGAGGACGCCGCCCCGATGATCGTGAGTGCCGCAAATTCTCCGGCAGAGGTGAGGTTCACCAACGACATCACCGTTGCTTCCAGAATTCCCATCCCTGCTTCCTTCGCCTGTATCCCGAGAGTAAATGAAACCGCCAGATAGCCCAATGCGATCGGCACGCCATCCCGCAGCCCTTCTTTAAACTCCTGCCCTCGGCTTTTCTTTATTCCTGTTTCTTCTGCTGTAACCATTGCTGTCCGTCTTATACTCCTGCATTCCAAATCATTTACAAGCAAAAAAATACCCCTGCTTTTATGACTGCAAGGGTATTTCTCCGTTTTAAATTTCCCTTAGAACAGATTCTTCGTCAAACGTGTCGTATCTGTGGTGAAACGGTCATAAATATAGATGACGTCCATCTCTACCTTACTGAGCAGAGTTACACGGATCGCGTAGGTCTCCTGCTCGGACTTTCTTAC
>CAMJAP010000112.1 GCA_946403625.1 uncultured Lachnospiraceae bacterium | reverse complement strand
TGTTATATGACATATGAAAATCAAGAGAAAAAATTGGATCCGATTCTTAAAATAGAATCGATAAAAAATGCAATATCAGAGTTGTTCCCGCAAGAAAGTTATGGGATAGGTCGACGATATTTCGAAATTTTATGGAAGGGGTCTAAAGAAATCGTCTCGAATAATCTAGATGAGAACCCTAGAGAACTAGTAAATAATATGGCGGAAGCGATTAGAAAAAGGTGGGATAAGGTTTTTGATGAAATACGACAAAACGAGGAAATCTTTGATTTGCTGAAAGATACATTATATAAAAAATACAATGAAGAATATAATAAATTGATTCGGTGCTTTATGGCACATTATTCACTTGTAAAATATGTACAACCAGATATGGTTATCATTGATGAAATACAAAATTATCCTAATATTTTTTCTGAAACAACCAATGCTGATGAAGAAACTACAATTGTTCAAAAGATATTGAATGAAGTGTTGGGGAAAAATAGTGAAAAAAAAGACGTGAAAGTTTTGATGCTTTCAGCTACACCATATGCATATAGGAATGCAATAGAGATGGATGATAAAGATCCTGACCCTGATGAAATAGATGTTTTTACAAAACATCTTGTAGGAATGGAAGATATTTTGAAATATATGAGTAAACAAAATGGCTGCGAGGATATTAATGTTGTAGATGAATGGATGAACGTACAGAAAAAAATAAAAGAATTATCTAAAGCATCAATAAATGAGATAAATGATCAGTTGTTTGATGAGGCGAAAAATGCTGTTACTGACCTGGGTTCAAAGATGCAAAAGATTGGAATCTCAAGAAGCGAAAGACCTAAAAAGACATATAAACCTGATGAAAGTAAATATACAATTTCTGATATAGATATTACGGAATTCGCAAATTATTTTTCTAAGAGTAAAAAAACTTGTGGGACAAGGATTGCGCTGTCACTTCCCAGAGAATTACAAACTAAAGATAAAAATTTGATGGATTATAAAATATTTAAAGGAGCAGTAAAGAAAATAAGTGTTACGGAACATACAAAAGTGGAATCATCGAGGATAAGAGCGTTGACGGAAGATCTTTTTGAAGGGAATATGTGTCAATTTCTCTTTGTTCCACCGAATAAACCATCACATGAACTTGGGGGAATTTATAAAGAAAGTCAAAGAAGATATGGAAAAACAATTCTGTTTTCAGCATATAATGCAGTACCCTCGTGCTTGCAGGAATATGTAGAGAAAGAGTTAGAAAAAAGACTCATAGGGAAAAGTGACTATAGCAAAGAGGAATTTGAAAAGAAACTAGGCGAAATCGTTGTGCCGAAATTTGAGGATTATTGTAAAGAATCAAAGGAATTTAGGCCTGGAAACCAGGATACAATAGCGTCTATTAAACAAGGAGGATTGGGAGAAAAAATCTACGAAATTTTTACCAATGATTATGCAAAAAAAGTTATTCTTAGCATATACAAAGAAGACGCGATTAAGAATTATGGTTTATGTCTGGATGAATATTGCATTGCTGGAAATTTATACGCGGTTGTTGAAGAATTTCGATACATGTGTGATGTTCAGAAAAATAAACCTAAGATGGAGGAATGCCTTCAGGACGCGGGAAAGGAAACAAAATCATTCTCGGTAGTTTTTTGTGGTAAACAAATTGGTGATTTTGAAAAAAAGATCAGAGCGTTTAATAATCCGTTTTATCCTTTTGCCTTTTTTATCACATCTATGGCGGAGGAAGGCCATGACTTCCACTGGTACAGTGATAGGATTGTTCATTGGAATGCGCCGGTTTCTCCGATTTCTCTGATTCAGAGGGAGGGGCGTATAGATCGAGCAGATTGTTTTTCTGTTCGAAAAGCCATTGCAGAAAGCATGAGCAAATCAGAGATTAATAAATGGGAAGAACTGGTTAAGGAGTTTGAGAATAAAACAAAGATAAATAATGAACTGTATAAAGATATGTTTCCCAAATTTATTACGGGCGAAAAAGAGAATGTCATACACAGAATGTGTTATTATTATCCGATGAGTAACGAATTCTTTCGATGGGAGACGCTAATGAGGAATTTTGAGTTTTATAGGAGCATGTTTGGAGCGTGCGATAATGCTGATATTATGGAGTTGAAAAAAATATTAAAAGATGAGGATAAATGGGAAAGATTAAAGAAACTTGAATTGGACATACATATTGAGTAATGGGCTGTGTTTTGAAAGGGTATTCTATACTGAAATAAGGCTTTATGCGCTATTGCGTGCAAGGGCTAGATTTAGTGTCTGCCGCAGTCGCGCAGCCTATGCTATCTGATGAGATGATCTATTCATGGTGATTTTTGGGAGAGAATTCTCGCGCATGGGGATGTTTTACCTATAATGGTCTCTGCCACCACTAATACAAGATTTTATGCAGTGTCCGTATTTACGGGCACTGTTTTTTATTTGCTTGAAAGTATATGGTTTTTGTCGATAAGGATGATAAGAAGCATCGTACGACGGTGCCAAAGGCAGTAAACCAACGGCTTGTGTAATATTGCACAAGCTATTTTATTATAATGTAAGCATAAGGAAACAGAAAGGCATCTGCAGAGCAAACGATGCAACAGGATGAAAAGGAGAGAACAGGTTATGGAGCACTCGAGGTTTGAGAGATTCCGGACGATCTTGCGCAGCATTATCGTGGGAGAGGGCTGTGTGTACCGGAAATATTTTGACCGGGAGTCGGCGGTCAGGTTATATCTGGAAGGAAATGCAGAGGATACGGCAGAAGTATTTCGCGATACAGATACATTTCTGAGCCTGTTCCGCTACCTTTTATCAAAGGAGCAGAGCGATTGGCTGCGATACCCGGAACGATGTGTTATGGACAGAGAGGCAGCCGGCAGACTTTGGCGGAACTATTTCAACATGGTGGATGAGATCCTGACGGTGCTTGCCGGCGATATCCTGCAACAGGACAGGGCTGCAGCAAAGGGAATGGTGGATCTGTTACGGGACATCCCGGTGATCGAAATGCGTGGTGCCGAATTACCGATGTTTTGTAAGCAGATTCCACGCGACATTCTGCTGGCGGATGAAACAAGAAATATATTGATGGCATTTGTAGATCCGATGGATATATTTGGTGAGCTTACGGAGGAGGAAAAGGAGGATCCGGATATTGTCTGCAAGGTGTTGGAAGACTTTAAGCATGTCCGGTTCTACGAATATGAAGAGCGGTTTGAAATGCTGTGTGATTCCATACCCCATAAGCTTCTGAAGAATGCAGAGGTAAGGGAACTGATCTTTGAGACAGGCATTCCCGCAATGATCTACAGTGAGCTGCTTACGGACGAAGAACAGCTGGACGACGACAATATATACCGACTGTTAAAGATGTATGAATCACCCCGCTTTCCGGATGCTGAAGAGGACTATAGAAAGCTTCGAAAAATGTGGGCGGAGGATGTTGCTTATGCATTGCCGGAAGGATCCTGTGCAAGAAGGATTTACGAGGATCATGATACGAAAGAGGCAGAAGCTTTTTTTAAGAGGGTGTATGAGTTTTTGTACGAAATAGGAAACAATCCCGCTCTGAACATAGAGGAGCAGAGAAGGGAGTATCTTGAGAAAATGAAAGAAAAGGACGGAGAGGTATTTACGGAGGCGTTGAAACCGTATGCATCCCAGCTGGAATGGTTTGATCAGGCGGCTTTGAATATCAGAAAGCGCAGTACAGAACGGAAGGATCCGGCGGCATACAAGGATCGTGTTTAAGCATCTATGCAATTTTGCATAGGGAGAGGTGGTTTAATCGAAATACAAAGAAGAAAGGAGAAATGAGGATGAAAGAAAACAGGAATGATAAGGAAAATAACGGCAGAAAGAAAGGACTGGGACCAAACAAGACAGGCGTTCGTGGGCTGGGTGTAACCTTTCCACAGCAGAGGGAGTTTGCCGGACATCGCTTTGTACATCTGGCAGGCGGTCTGTATAAGGCGGAAGAGGAATTTAAAATTACCAATGAAGAGGCGCGCCGATTACTGCGGGAGTATTGGGGAGTACGGCTTTATGTCCGGAGCAGAAAAGGGCAGAACGGCAGATACAGTGACTATTACAGCAATTATTCACTGGCGGTCGGAAAGTATCCGGTGTATCAGGTGCTGTATGCATATGAAACGGAATATGTACAGCCGTCTCTGGAGGTTTATCTGGAGGATGATATGTCCTTTCACCACGATAAGAAGTGGTTTCTGAAAAAGGAGTGCATGAAACTGGAAGAGTGGCGGAGAAAAAGCTTTCGCAAATCTTTTGAGATAGATCTCTTATGCAATGAGGTTTTTCAGCGCATTGACGCAATGAAAAATCTTCCGGATGCAGATGAGCAGGAGATGCTTGCCAGTCGGCGGAATGCATTTGAATGGAGCTGGCCGGAAGATGGAGTCGACGGGTATGTGCGATTCGGAAATGTGGTATGCGAAGTGATCGAGGAGGGGATCTATAAAGCGGTCCGGTATTTCAGTTTGGGGGATTATTGGGATTATGATTCCGCGTACATCTGGGATTTTTCATTTCCGGAGGGAGTAACGCCTGATGATATTGCATATGAATGCGGTATTGATATGTGCGGCGGTTGGGGGATTCCGATGGAGAATGAGGTGGTAACGATCGCCGTCGGCAGTGAACATTTTGCAAGGCTGCGTGAACTGGTGGGCGAGATCTATTATCATCCGGAATCCAAAAGAAACCATGAGAAGTCGTAAAGAACCGTCCGGAACCGGAGACGCGGGAAAAAAGATCAGGAGGAAGAGTAATGGCAATCAGTAGTGTATTCGGATTTGATCAAGACTGGTCACATCAGGAGGAAGCCTATAAGGCTTTGCCGCAGACCGTGCGGGAGCAGATCGAGCAGATCTTTCAGAACAGCGAGGCATACACGCCGGAAGCGGTGCTGGAAGCAATACGAAACAGGGCGGGGTTGCAGGAGAGATGTCCGGACGGACAGGTATATTTTACGATGCCGGAAGGGCCGGGATTTGCATATTCGTCATTTCAGACGAGATTGTGGATCCGATGTATGCCGGTGCTGCTTTTTGCCATTTATATGGGGGAACACAAACTGGCGGCCCGGTTATTTGAATCGGAAGAATACGGTGCGCCCGAACGGATGAAGCCGGTTGCGGACTATAAGGTGACTTGCGGGCTGATAAGCGATCTGCCGTTTTCGGCACCGAAACAGGAGGACAAAATGTATCTGCTCTCCGAAGATACGGAGAAAGATCACTACTATTATATTCTGGCAGATCAGTGCAGGGAACAAAAGCATTTCAGTCGTGCTTTCGCCTGCAGGTTTTTGAAGAAGTACTATGCAGACACCGAAGCAGGATGGTTTCAGTTCAGGACGAAACGGATACAGCTCTATGTTCTTCAAAAGGAGCAGGACTTTATGACGATCGAGGAGACGCGCAATCCGGTCGCGGATTTTTTGGACGCAACGATACAACTGCTCGATCATATCCGTCAGAAGGATAAGGACTTCTATCAAAAGGTCATAAGTGTGCGACTGTTTGCGGCACTGTTTGCAAATTGTTGTTCGGTGTCACATCCGCCCAAACGAAAGGAGAACCTGCGTGTGCTGCGAAAACTGTATACCCCGAAACCGGAAGATGAGAATGTGGTTTGGGAGGAGGTCGCAGCGGAATGGCTGGATAAGAACATATTATTATCGCACAATGGCTACCCGGATTATTCCCGCTGTTGGGAGGCGATCACCGGCAGAAAGCTGGCGCTGCACATTGGGCAGGTGGATCTGAAGGCGCTGCGGGATAACGATAATAACCCGCCCTTTGGTGCAAAATGTCTGACGGAGGAGGACCGTGTGACCGGAGTTTTCCTGCAATTGCTGATCCGGGGAGCGGACTGCGTGGTGTATGACGATCGGAGATTTCCCTGGGAATTTGACCGGGAGTATATCCTGAAGAATTGCGGCGAGGAGCTGGCACTTATGGCGATCCGGAAGAACTTTATCCGAAAGTCGGATGTGCGGGAACTACTGGAACAACTGGAGCAGGAGAAAAAAACATATCTGATACCGGCGCTGCTGCTCAAGGCACACGGGGAATGGTCGGAGGAAGAATGATGGGAGAGAGAAAATATCGCAGGGAACTGACACCGGTAAAGCAAAAGAACGGCAGAGTCAAACAGGCGGGGGAACGCGTCGGTCAGGTATTGCAGATGATCAAACGGGAGTCCCCATGCCTGATCGATGCGGTGAATTATCTGTGTCCGGTTGCAGTGGAAGAAAAACTCGGCTGCTTTTGCACGGACGGCAGAAAACTGTTTTATAACGCAGAAGATGTGGGGCGGGGAATAGAGGATACGGAGATGAAACTGCGGATCCTGCATATCATCTATCATGGACTGCTGGGGCATTTCAGCAGAGGTGCGGATTACGAGCAGAACCGACTGGCGTGGGATGTGATGGATCTTCAGGTGATACGGCTCTTTAATGAAACCGGCATCAACTGTATCTATGGCGATCCCTACCAAATCTATATGGGAGATGTTTTCCCGGATGTCCGCAGTCTCTTTCGTGAGCAGACGGGATTCTCGCTTTATTATAACGCTAGGCAGCAACCGGCTTTGCAGAGAACGATCAAAACCACCATGGCAGGCATAGGCAGACGGGCCCGGGGGATGTTGGACGATCATACGACCTGGGCGTTGCCGAGACTGGAATTGAAAGTCCGGGAGGGACCGGCGCCGGATGGGCAGTCGTCATTACACTGGATCGATATCACCCGTGCATTGACAGGACTCGGAAAAGGGAGTTTTGCGAACGGGATGCCGCGGGAACTGGAGAATGCTTTGGCCAGAGCATTGCGGGAATCCTCAGCACGCACTTTCGGACGCAGCGTCGGCAGGGCAGAGGGCGGTGAGGTAGTGGCGGAAGAGGAAGGAATACTCCGTTACGAGAGCCTGATCGACGAGATTTCAAAGCAGGTGGAAAAGAGTGAGGAAGATGATGAGATCGATCCGGCAATCTACGAATACGGGCTCTCGTTATACGGGGATGTACCGATGATCGAACCGCTGGAATATAAATTTGCCTGCGCGCCGGGGAATGTCGTCATCGCGGTGGACACCAGCGGCTCCTGCGGCGAATACCTGCGCGAATTCTGGACAGAGACGGTGGAGATCTTTCGGGAGATCGCCAACAGAGGGGCGCTGGGCGGACTGCACTATCTGGAATGCGATGCGGAGGTGAGTTTTGAAAAGGCGTACGAAAGCATCGATGATCTGGAAACCGCGGGCAATCCCATGCATTCCTTCAGCGGATTCGGCGGGACGGATTTTCGGCCGGTGTTTGAGCGGACGGCAGCGTATGAAAAAGAGGGAGAGAAGATCGATCTGCTGATCTATTTCTCGGACGGATTGGGGGATTATCCGGATACGGAGCCGCAGTATCCCGTGTATTTTGTCTTTCCCTCGCGGGAGGCTTGTGAATGTTGTGAAAGTATGCGGCCGGACTGGGTGAAATGCCTGGTACTGGAAAAGGAGGAGTGCAGGGTATGAGTGAGGAAAATGTAAAATTCTGGAACAGCATAGTGACGGAGGTGGAGCCGGCGGATGCGGAATCCCGGATCTTGAGCGAGTATCTCAGCCGGGAAGACAATCTGCTGATTGCGGATCTGGGGGACCGGAGAATACTGAACTGGTTCCGGAAGTTTTTTGAAGGGAGTGATGGCAGGGAGTTTGACGGGGGAATACTGGATTTCATAGACGGTTTTGAATGCTCGATGCGTCCGAGGAAAACGGAACTGATCCGGGCGATGATCGGCCGGTGCGAGGCGGAAAACGAAAAAGGCAAAGGGAAAAGGCTTTTCCGGGTGCTTCTGCATAAGGAACTGATCACGGCGGTGGATACCATACCCTGTCTTAAGGAGTTGCAGGCAAGAGGAATGTATGACCTGATCCCGCTGCTGCAGCTGATGTACCGGGGAGAATTGAAAACATACCGGGATGAATGTTCCCTGAGCGGCAAGCGATTTAGAATGTAAGGAGGAATGCGAAATGATCAGCAAAAACAGCGTCAAGACAAGTTACAACATCAGCGGTGCCAAGAGTGAGATGAAAAACGGGATCCGGGCGTATTATGCCAAAGATGCAGATGGAAAGTATATCTACGAACCGGTGAACCGGCAGCCGTTTTACCTGGAGGGACCTCCGGGGATCGGAAAGACGGAACTGGTAAAGCAGATCGCGGAGGAACTGGGGATCGGTTTTGTGAGCTTCTCCGTCACGCATCACACCAGAAACAGCATCATAGGACTGCCGGTGATCGAGGATCTGCCGAATGGCGATAAGTACACGGAATACACGATGTCGGAAGTGATCGCGGAGGTGGTGCGCGCGTGCGAAAAAGGACAGACGGAGGGGATACTGCTGCTCGATGAGTTTAACTGCGCCTCCGATACGATCATGCCCGTGATGCTGGCGTTTTTGCAGACGCGTAACATAGGACTGTATCATCTGCCGGATGGCTGGAGTCTGGTACTGTGCGGCAATCCGGTGGAGTATAATGCTTCGGCAAAGCGCTTTACCCCGGCGATCATGGACCGCGTGAGACGCCTGGAGATCCTGCCGGATGCAGAGGATTTCCTGACCTATGCGGAGGCGAAGGGCTTTCACCGGCTGGTGGTGGATTATCTGAAACTGAATCCGCAGAACATCTACAAGGTGACGAACAGCAGGGAACGGGCGGAAACGGTAACCACGCGAGGCTGGGAGAATCTGGCAAGGACGATCGCTGCATACGAGACGGAAGGGCTGGAACTGAGCCGGATGACGGTATTGCAGTTCATCAAGTCCGTTCCGGTTGCGGAAGATTTCTGGAACTATTACTGGCTGCATCACAATTCGTTTACGGAAGCGGAGCTGCTCAAGGTGTTGGAGGGGTGTGAAGCTCCGACGCTGGTCGACAGCATTAACCGCAGCGGCCGGGCTTTTGCGGAAAGCGCGCTGGATATTCTGGAAAAGGGGCTGCTGCGCAATCTGGCGTATGAAAAGCCGGAACGGATCTCCGAAAAGATCGGCAGGGTATTTGCTTTTCTGGATCAAATGGAGGATGCGCAGTCGCTTCGCGAAAAATTCTTCTTCCGCGTGACGGAAAATACAGAACTTTGCAATGTGGTCTTTAAGGTGAAGAACGAGGATTACCTGGCGATCGCAAGGAGTATGTACGGGATGGCAAGCTGAGCGCTGGCGATAAGGATCAACCTCCTCCCCTTGTGCGATTTTGCACAGGGGGATGATATAAGATAAAGACAACAAAAAAGCAAAGGAGGAACCAATTATGGTGATCAATCCAATTGTAACAGACGGCAACAGGACGAGTGATATCTTTTCGGCGAATCTGGAGAAGGGGATCATTCACATTGTAGGGGAAGTGACGGATGAGATGGCGGCGTCGGTTGTGGCGCAGCTTCTGAATCTGCAGGAGGAGGCCAGGCGGATCAGCATCTACATCAATTCGCCGGGCGGCAGTGTATCTGCGGGGCTGGCAATCTACGACACCATGAAGTATGTGGAGAAGCAGTGCGGAGAGATCTACACATTCTGCATCGGGCGGGCGGCGTCTATGGGGGCGGTGCTGCTTTCGGGAGGTACCCGCGGCTGCCGTTTTGTACTGCCGCATGCGGAGGTGATGATCCATCAGCCTTCCGGCGGGATGGAAGGACAGAGCAGTGATATGGTGATCGCGGCGGATCATATCCGGGATACCAGAGAGATCCTGAACGGGATCCTGGCGGAAAACTGCGGCAAGACGGTGGAGGAGATCCGCAGGTATACGGAGCGGGACTACTGGATGAAGGCTACGGATGCGGTGGCATTCGGCATAGCGGACAGTGTATTGGAGTGAAGGAGGGATTGCCATGTATGATCTGTATTTTAACTATTACTGCGGGCGGATTCCGTATGTGAAGCTGGAACGATGTGCGTTCGGCGGTTACAGCGCGGAGAGGATCGTTCTGAAGAATGCCTGTTTCGGAGTCGGATTTGAAAACTATTCCGGTCCGCTGGTGGATTTTATCGCAAGGCACAAAAAGAGAAACGAGTATAACCGTCATTTATTAACTGGACTGTAACTGAGGTAATGTTTCAACAATAA
>CAMJAP010000111.1 GCA_946403625.1 uncultured Lachnospiraceae bacterium | reverse complement strand
AAAAACGCTTGACAAAATATATTGCGCAAAATATAATTGAATAAAATTAAGGTTTCGGCATACAGTGCTGAAACAGGAACAATGCCGTTAGAGGACAAAAGAAGGAGGAAAGGCGTATGTCAAAAGGGAATATTACTAAAATCGTTGTAGCTGTTCTTGTAGGATGCTGCTGCTTTACACACCGCAGGGTGATCAAAGCGATCATTAAGCACGAGCCTATGCCAAAAGCGCCGAAGTGGCATTGTTGGGTGAAAAAAGAGAACCGCAGAGAATAGGAGAACCAAATGGGATACGAAGAAATTGCAAGAGGGAATCATCGAAACGGAAACAGTTGTTCCGTAAGTCTTTTTAAGGCATTTGCAGATAAGCTGGGGATTTCGGAGGAGGAGGCGGCGCAGCTTGCTCCGGCGCCGAGGTCGGAAGGCGGAAAATGCGGAGGCTTTCTGGCGGGCAGGAAACTGATGGAAAAATTAAAGCCGGAAGCCGTGGAAGAATTTGAAAAAGCCTTCCTTGCGCATAACGGTGATGATAAATGTGCTACCCTGATCATGAAGAGACGATTACAGGGGAAGAACTGTAATGACCTGGTAGGCGAGACGGCAAGTATGATAGAATCTATGCTTTGAAGGAAGAGAAAACGGGTTTCGCTTTTGAAATAGGCCAGGAGGAGGTTTACAAGGTTGGGAGGATTTGGAACGTTTACGCACTATACTACGGTTCAGATTGCGAAAGACGGCAATTTTGCAAAATACGTAAAGATCATACGCGCTTATGACGGTTCACTCGGTATGGGCGAGATCAAAAAGGCGATCGATAATGGTGAGGTCGTCTTTTCCTTTGATCCGAAGAACAATTCGTTCATCGCCAACGGAAAAGACAATTCGCATCGTTCTCTGAAGGCCTATTTTGTGAAAACACTAAGGGAACTGAAGAAAGCCGGCGCCAAACTTACGGTGCTTGATGGCGGGGAAATTGACGAAGAGTTTAGCAACGGATACGAACGCAGCAAGTCGGAAGCACCGAAAAATGCGGTGAGCAGCGATGCAGTGCTGGCGGCGATTAATGCGAAGTGGAAGCTGCCCCGGAACTATTATGAATATTTAAGAACGCACGCTCAAACGGTGTCTTACGAGATTGAAGACGAGGAGACTTGCGACCGGTCGGAGATCTCCCTGTATGGCGCGGATCACTTATTGGAATACCAAAACGGATATGCGTGGAATACAGAGAGCGGAGAGGTTTTTGAGGACTGGAATCCGGATTTTGTCGTGATCGCGGACACGGAGGCAGACCCGTTTTGCATTGATATCAGTCGCGAGGATTCGCCGGTTTATTTTGCAGAGCACGGCATGGGCGAGTGGGAATTTGACGAGTATTGTGATTCCCTGGAGGAATTTCTGAAGGAGATCGGCGCTGCGGAAAGCTGACGAAATTTTGAAAAAAATTTTTGAAAAATATTCCAAAGGCTTGCACTTTGCTTGCACATAGGGTTCTATAATGCGTTTCATAACAAGGAAAACAAAGAGAAGAACTCAAATCAAAGGAGGAAAAAGTTATGAAGAAGAACGCATTGGAATTGGTAGCCATCTTGAGTGCAGGTATGCTGGCGGGTTGCGGTAACGCAGCAGAGGCTCCGGCAGCAAATGCAGAACCGGTAGCAGAGGCGGCGGCTACCGCAGTGGAATCCGAAGTGGTAGCGGTATCCGAAACAGCATCTGAGGAAACCGCATCGGAAGCAGCCGTTTTGAACGGTGCGGCAGGCGAGATCGTATATATGGGCGGCCTGTACGCAGTGTCCGAGACCTGCGATATGAACCTGGCCCTGTTTGAATCCGCAGGGGAGCCGATCGCGATCGTAGAGATCCCGGTAGACGGCATCCTGTATTACGGCGAATACACGACAGAGGAAGGCAAGCTGGAGGACGGCAGGGACTACACCGTCATTACCGTAGAAGATCATCAGTTCGGATACTGGTTCGATGATGAGTACACCGGCATCCTGCTGGATGAAGAAGGCAATGTATATAACGCAAAGGCGATCGACGAAAGCTGCGCAATGGATATGGTGGCAGCGACGATGTGCGGCACAGAGGATGAGATGCCGTCGGCAGAAGAACTGGTGGCAGCCGTGCTGGAAGACCTGGTATTTGAAGGCGGACTGGTAGCGGAAGGCGATGACAGCGATCTGGCAGTGGCATTTTACAGATATCAGGACGATCCGCTGACTCTGGTTTATGAGAACGGCACGATCGTAGAGTACGGTTACAACTACTCCGTGGAAGATGCGGAACTCAAAGACGGCACGAAGTATTCGGATATGACCATCGGCGAGGTTGAATGCGGCTATTACTTCTTTGAGGACGGCACCGGCATCCTGGTAGATGCAAACGGAAACAAATTCGACGCAACCGCAATGGACGAAGGCCTGGCAATTGAGCTGGTAACCAGAACCATTATCGGAGAATAACAAACAGGGGGACGGTCAGACAAAAGAACCGTCCCCGTGTCTGAAATGCTGACGGTCGGGGAGGTCCCCGGCCGTTTTTTGTTGTCTTGCTTTTAAAGGGATGTTGTTGCATAATGGTATGCGGAAATATAGTTTTAAGGAGAAAACATGTTAAACCAATTTTCGAGAACGGAATTATTGTTCGGAAAAGAAGCGATGGAGCATTTGGCGCAATGCCGTGTGGCAATCTTCGGAATCGGCGGTGTCGGAGGGCATGTATGTGAGGCGCTGGCGCGAAGCGGTGTGGGCACATTTGATCTGATCGATAATGACAAGGTCAGCTTAACGAATATCAACCGGCAGATCATCGCTACCCACAAAACCATCGGGATGTACAAAACGGATGTTATGAAGGAACGCATATTGGATATCAATCCGAATGCCGTGGTAAATACATATCCGTGCTTTTTTCTGCCGGAAACCGCAGCGGACTTTCCGTTTGAGAAATACGATTATGTTGTGGATGCGATCGATACCGTCACCGGCAAAATCGAGCTGGTGATGCAGTGTCAGAAAACGGGGACGCCCATCATGAGTTCTATGGGTGCGGGCAATAAGTTGGATCCCACGCAGTTTCGTGTTGCGGATATCTATAAAACCCAGATGGATCCGCTGGCGAAAGTGATGCGGCGTGAACTGAAAAATAGGGGCGTAAAAAAACTGAAAGTGGTTTACTCCGAAGAAAAGCCGATCAAGCCGAATGAGGATACGGCGCTCAGCTGTCGGGAGGAGTGCACAACCAAACGAGAAATCCCGGGCAGTACCGCCTTTGTACCCTCAGTAGCGGGACTGATCATTGCAGGGGAAGTGATCAAAGATCTTACGAGGTCCTATACCGGGACCTCCGGAAAAGAATAAAAAAGACAGGAAGTTAAGTGGATCATGATAAAAAAGGTAATTATCGAAAAAGAATATATACAGTTTGATGATATCAAGGTAGAGCCGCCGTTTACGAAAGAAAAAATGGATGCGATATTCGGTGTTCCGGAAATTGAGGAAAAAGATAGTGATATCGGAAACGGAAGAGTGTCCCATTCCATATTTTACCGCTGGAATGAAATCGGAATCAGCAGTTACGCAAATAAAAAGCGTGACTATTACAATAATTTAAGCATCGATTTGGAAAAAACGGAAGTTGAATTTCCGCGAAAAGGCTTTCGGAAAGATGAATACGATTGCTCTTATGTAAAGAAATTTGGGCCGTTTACATTGAGCACTTTTTTTATGGAACATATCGATGAAGTGAAAGAATCGGAGCGGAAGTTTGCCGAGGCTATGGCGGGAAGCATTGATATAGACATTAAGAATCCGAGACCAAAGGAGTCGATTTATGATCTTAAAAAGTCGGAGGAACCGGTACTGAAATTCAAGTCCTTTCCGTTTAAACTTCTCGTTATGGAACAGCTGATGTACAAAAAAGGACTGCTTCTGCCGAAGTTTGATATCTACGATTTTGCGGAAAACAATACCAAGCGGGAAATCGATGTGGATGATGAAGGCTATGAACCCATTCCGGATGCAGTAAGATGGTTTAAGAATTACGAGATACCGGAGAAGTACGCGGATGAAATCACGGAATTGTTATGGGACGGCGGCCTGACAATATTCGGACAGATCTATCCGGATTGGGATGGCGAGGACGACTGTTTTGATATCAAGAGCCTGTCAGCAGAGGATGTATCACAGTTTAAGAATTTAAAGAAGGTGACTGCAGTTGCCGGTATTTCGAAAAAAGCAATCAAAACCCTGCAGAGTTTAGGGGTTGATGTGCAGGCCTGAATTACTCCGGCCATAGAACCGGGGGACCTAAGAAATACGGAGTCAAAACTATGAAAAAGATTTTACGAGGCATAAAGTCCATAGTAAATTTTCCTATAGATCTTCTGGCCTGCGGAATTCTCGCGCTGTTCTATGGGGGGCTGATATTAAAGACGTTCATTCTTGTTGCATTTGGCATAGGATGTATCTTTATTGGAGCGAGTGCGATCATTGGGCCGATTCTGGTGATCGCAGGGCTGGTATTAAAGATTACGGTTATGGTCACGATAGGTGCAATACTTCTGGCCGTTGTTGTGTGTACCGTTGTGTGCTTTAAAGTGTTAAATAGACTTGACGATTTTTATTGGGAAATGAAGGGGTACGCTACGCTGCCCGTGCGTGAAATCTATATCTATAAAGGAGAAGATGTTTGGGAGGCTGCGGCAGAGGAATACAGGAAGATTTCAGGAAAGCCGGAAGATGCGGAGCTGACGGAGGAAGAGAAGAAAAAGATCTATGATTACACGATGATGCCGATGTCGTATTTTTTCGGATGGCTTTGTAAGAGAAGACTGCTCGGAAAGGGATTTGCAAAGGAAGTCGGCAGGGAAAAAGTGACAGATATCCAAAAGAGGATCAAGGACGGCAGGAGTACACCGCAGGAGATATTGGCAGAGCTGGAGTATCGTTTTTCGGAAGACTGGGTCGACGGCGACGCGAAGAACTTCTTGCTCCGTTATTTTAAGACCGAGGATTGCCGGCATGACGGCAGCAAAGACCGTTACCCCTATGATTATTACGAATGCAACGGAGAGCCGGAAGACCGTTACTTTTGCCTGGAGTATTCCCGGGAGATACAAAAAAAGATGAATGAACGCCTCGATGCGCGCTATGAGGAGTATGGATCGATCCCAAGCAGTGAGAATGAGGATGATGGGGAGTAAGTGGTCATGGCGGTTGCATCAAAAAGAAAACGAAAACATATATATAACGACGAGACCTATTATTGGTATGTGCGCAAAAACGGTGATGGAAAAACGCGAATCCATATCATTTCCGCGGATAAAAAGATAGCGATCGAAAGTCCTCTGTTTGATACGGAAGTTCCGGTAACGGGCGCATATATTAACAAACTGATCGAGGAGCAAAGGTAGTCGGAATCGGGGCAAAGGATAAACAAAAAAGTAGAGGGGGATGATCTATGCTGCCTGTAATACCGTACCGTGATATGCAACTGAAAAGTGTGCAAAGGAATGGGGATGCACTGGAACTGGTTTTGGAAAAGGGTTTCCAAAAGATCGTGCCGGTTTCGGAAGGCATCGTGAGAGTTTTGTATTCGCAAAAAGAGATTGCGGAAAACGATCATAAGAAACCATGCCTGACAGAACTCGCACCGTTTGCGGACTGGTCGTTTTCGGAAGACGAAGCATCGGTCCGGCTGGTAATGCCGGGACTGGAAATACGGATCGATAAGGAAACGAATTCGTTTTGCTATTTGGATCCGGCCGGGAATGTCCTGCTAAAGGAAAGAAAGAACCGGAGCAAGGAGCTGACGGAGATCGCCGTATACCGTATGGTGGAGGAGAGTGCGGAGAAAGAAACCATCGAGACGGCGGACGGTAAGAAGGAAGTGATACGGGATGCGGGAAAAGTGCAGACCGGCACAGCGTATCACACCAGACTGAATTTTGCATTTGATGAGGACGAGACATTATACGGGCTGGGACAGCATGAGGAAGGCTTTCATTCGCTTCGCGGGAATTGCGTCTATCTGAATCAGGCGAACCGGACGATCGCGATCCCGTTTTTTGTTTCCGTAAAAGGTTACGGTCTGCTGATGAATACCTGCAGTCCGGCGATCTTTCAAGATGGCGCGGAAGGTTCGTATTTTTATACCGAAGCGGATCCGGAGATGGATTTCTTCTTTATCAACGGAGAGAGCATGGACGGTGCGGTGCGGGGCTTCCGAAAGATCACGGGCAAAGCGGTGATGCTTCCGAAGTGGGCGTTTGGCTATGTGCAGTCCCAGGAACGCTATGAGACACAGCAGGAGATCCTGGAGGTGGCAGCGGAATACCGGAAGCGGGGAATCGGTCTGGATTGCATTGTGCTGGACTGGATCTCATGGCCGGAAGGGCAGTGGGGGCAGAAAAGCTTTGATGCGGCGCGCTTCCCGGATCCGGACGGTATGACGAAGGAACTGCATGAGGAGCATGTGCATTTTATGATTTCCATCTGGCCGAATATGGACGAGTGCACGGAGAATGTAAAAGAATTCCGGGAGAACGGCCTGCTGCTCCCCGGCGTGAATATTTATAATGCATTGGATGCGAATGCGAGAGCGCTGTACTGGAAGCAGGCGCAGGATGGGCTGTTCTGCCACGGCGTGGATGCATGGTGGTGCGACAACAGCGAGCCGATCTGTCCGGAATGGATGGAGAATGTGCGGCCGGAAAACGCAAAGAATTATGAGAGTTATTGCCGGCAGGTGAGCAATCATATCCCGGCGCCGTATATGAATGCTTTCGGACTGTATCACGCAAAGGGAATCTATGAAGGGCAGCGCAGCGTGTGTGAAGACAAGCGCGTGGTGAACCTGACCAGAAGCGGATATCCCGGACAGCAGCGCTACGGCACGATCCTGTGGTCCGGCGACATCTCGGCATCGTGGGATACACTGCGCAGACAGATCGCAACGGGCATCCATTTTTGCGCCAGCGGTATGCCATACTGGACTACGGATGCGGGAGCATTTTTCGTAAAGAACGGATATCCATGGTACTGGAACGGGGAGTATGACCGCGGTGCGGAGGATCCTGCGTACTGTGAGCTTTTTACCAGATGGTATCAGTGGGAAGCTTTCCTGCCCGTCTTCCGCGGGCACGGGACGGATGTGCGCCGGGAATTGTGGGTGTTTGATCACAAGGAAGCGCCCTTCTATGAGGCGTTGCTGGAAGCCAACCGGAGACGATATGCATTGATGCCGTATATCTACTCGCTGGCGGGAATGGTGTGGCTGAAAGATGCCTTGATCATGCGGCCACTGGCCTTCGGCTTTCCGGAGGATGCTGCGTGCGCGGAGATCTTTGACCAGTATCTCTTCGGTGATGCATTGATGATCTGCCCCGTAACGGAGCCGATGTATTTCGGGGAGAAGAAGACAGGCGTGTATTCGCGAAAGGTCTATCTGCCGGCGGGCTGTGACTGGTATGATTTTGATAACGATCAGAGATATCGCGGAGGACAATGGATCACGGCGGATGCACCGCTGGATCGGATCCCGGTCTTTGTCCGTGCCGGTTCGATCCTCCCGATGACGGATCCGGCATTGTCGGTAGAGGAACTCTCAAACGAGATCACGCTTCATATCTATCCCGGTGCGGACGGCGCATTTACCATGTATGAGGATGCCGGGGATGGTTACGCCTATGAGAAGGGTGAGTATTCGTTACGGGAATTTGTATGGAACGATGCGGATAGGTGCCTGACGGAAAATGGGAAGGAGACGGCACTGCGGATAAAGGAACATTAAATAAGAGTATTAACATAAAAAAATCAGGAGGGAATAAAAAATGCAGTTTGAAACATTACAGAAGGACATGATCGCAGCAATGAAGGAGCACAACAAGGCGAGAAAGGATGCGATCTCGTCCGTGATCCAAGCCATCAAGAAAGTGGCGATCGATGAGGGGCATCGCGATGAGATCGGAGAAGAGCTGGTGGACCGCGTGATCCTGAAGGAACTGAAGTCGGTAAAAGAGCAGATCGATTCCTGCCCGGCAGAAAGAACAGAACTGAAAGCGGAGTATCAGTTCCGTTATGATGTGATCAATGAATATGCACCGAAGCTGATGAGTGCCGATGAGGTAGAAGCTGTGCTTACGGAGAAATTTGCCGATGTGATCGCAACTAAGAATAAGGGCCAGATCATGAAAGCGGTTATGGCAGAACTGAAGGGCAAAGCAGACGGAAAAGTGATCAACGAAGTCGTTGCAAAACTGTGCAGCTGAAAAGTAGAGATTTTTCGGCGGTAGTGGTATGATAATAAAAGGCAAAGGTGTCGAGAAGGACGCCTTTGCCTTTTTCTTTTGGAGGTGACGAATATGAAACCAATCATAGGAATAGTTCCGTTAGTGGACGAGGAAAAAGACAGTTATTGGATGTTGCCGGGGTATTTGGATGGCATAGCGGAGGCGGGAGGCATTCCGGTTATCCTGCCTTTGACGAACGACAAAGAGGTGATCCGTCAGTTGCTGGATACCGTGCAGGGCGTTTTGCTGACAGGCGGACACGATGTGGATCCGGGAGTTTATGGCGAGAAAATGATCCCGGAATGTGGCGTGCCTTGTAAAGAGCGGGATGCTATGGAACTCGAGTTATTAAGGCAGGCACTGGATAAGAATATGCCGGTCTTGGGGATCTGCAGAGGCATCCAGTTCCTGAACGCATATCTGGGGGGCAGCCTCTATCAGGACCTGCCCACGCAACATCCCTCGGACGTTGAGCATCATCAGAAACCGCCGTATGATGTGCCGGTGCACCATGTCAGCATAGTAAAGGACAGCGGATTGTATCGGCTGCTGAATATCGAAAAACTTGCCGTGAACAGTTATCACCATCAGGCAATCAAAGAGAAAGCGGAGGGACTGAGAGCTATGGCTGTTTCGGAAGACGGAATAACCGAGGCGGTAGAATTGCCGGACAAAAGATTTGTGTGGGCAGTTCAGTGGCATCCGGAATTTTCGCATAAAGTGGATACAAACAGCAGGAAGATCTTTACTGCGTTTGTGAATGCTTGCCTGTGATGCTGCAGCTATCAAGAATCTTCCTTGACAAACGATATGATCTTTGCTATTCTGTACCTTGCTTTCGGAAATCAGCCGAAGGTTGCGACAGGTATCGCCTGTTGTATATACCACTGATAAACGATGACTATGGACGATGGTTACCGGTTGTTTTGTGTTCTGCGGAGTTTCTGACGGATCCTTCTGCGTATACTTCACCGGCACCTTTGTCAGGAAAGGAGCGGTGAGGTGATTATGTGAGCAGATGAATGGTTAGCTGGGTAACGGCTAATGTTGAGAACTGTATGTAATCGTGGTAAAATGTAGAGGAGTAGATTGAATGGCAGAAAAAGATATAACCGAAAAGGCTCTGCTGTCCTTCAATGATGTCTTTTCTGATATCGTGAACAATCTTGTGTTCAAAGGGAAGAGGCAGGTTGCGGAGGAGGACCTGGAGCAGGTGCCGAACCGGGGCGTATATTTGGGAGAGACCGCGTTAAGGGAAATGGAGCGGGATGTCTCTAAGGTTTGGAAACATAATAATATCCGTATCGCAATGTTTGGGTTCGAGAATGAGACTGAGGCGGAAGATGATATGCCGTTTCGTGTGCTCGGTTATGACGGGCTGTCATACCGGGACCAGATACGCTATGAGACTGATGAAAACGGGAAACGGCGTAAAGTAGGCGAGCGGTATCCGGTGATCACGCTGGTGCTGTATTTTGGCGTTAAGAATCATTGGAATAAGGCGCGAACGCTGCATGAGGCCCTGGGTGATAAGCTGAGACCGGAAATGAAGGAACTGGTATCTGACTACAGGATAAACGTCTATGAGATCGCGTATCTGACGGATGAAGAACTGCAGGGCTTTCAAAGCGATTTCAAGTATTTGGCGGAGTATTTTGTACAGAAGCAAAGAACCGGAACCTATAGTGGCTCCATGGAAGAATTGCATCACGCGCGGGAGGTGTTATACCTCTTTTCTGCGCTGACGGGAGATGACAGATATTTCGCAACGACGCGATGGGAGGACGGAACTGAAAGGAGGATTCATAACATGTGTGAAGTGTTGGATATAATAGAAAAAAGAGGCTATGAT
>CAMJAP010000110.1 GCA_946403625.1 uncultured Lachnospiraceae bacterium | reverse complement strand
ATCGCCTGCCGCACATAGGGTTCCATAAACAATTTGAATTGTTCCAGATTGCTTACGCGCCATACCACATTGTCTCCCAGACGGATATTGTCCAGCGCCGTATCCATCTCCGGGATCCCGCTCTTGATCCGTTCAAATGCTGCCATACCCCCACCTCCCCATGTAATTGTATGCGATATCGTTTATCCGATCGCGTCGTACTGAAATCTCGACAGATGCTCAAACGGCAAGATCTGCCGGCCACGGAACAATCCGCATCCGTCATTAATGAGCTGGTTGTTGAACGCCTTGAACATATTGACATCCACATCCGCCAGTTCCAGTTCCTGCAATAGTTTCAGGCGCCGGAAGGCCTCATCAAATGCACGGCATTCGCCTTCGGGTATGATATCCCGTTTGCTTCTCGATTCCTCCTGCGTCTTTTCATAACCGAAATGATTTGCATCACCGATCTCCGCAAAATCATCCATATCCTTTGTCCGCAGCTGCACTTCCGTATAGCAGCGCGCAAGATTATCATAGAAAGTGATGTGCAGCGACTGGTAGCCGGACGAACGCGGACGCAGGACATAATCGCGATAGTAAAAACGGTTATTCTCATCCAGCGCTTCCGAACAATCGGTATCCGTATGCCCCGACATCTCGGAAGTAAATCCCCGCTCCTCCAAAAATACCGGAAGTGCATTTGCGATCTCATACAGATACTTCTTCTCCTGCTCTTCCCGGCTTTCATTCTCTTTGATATGACATACCGGCAGCGAGATCACGATCCGGTAGGCGATCAGATCCCGGAAACAATGCAGATTGTTCTTGATCGCCGCTTCCGAAGGAAATCTCTCATTTGCCTTGTAATAGTTATAGATGTATTCCATCACATACGCGTTAAACTTTTCTTCTGCGCGGATGAGTGACTTGATCCGTCCCTTAAAGGTAAATGCCAGAAACGGATACTTCTGCGTCATATACAGATAAAACTCCTTGATCCGCTGCGACTGTGAGGTAAGGAAATCCGTATGCTCCAGCAGTTCTATGATCTGCACCAGAAAATTGCTGTGGGCCAAATCGATGGAATTTCCCGTCTCGATCGCTTCTTTCTTCAGATCTGCCGAATACTGCAACAATATCTTCAACACCGTATTTCCGGAATACAAATAATCATTCAGGCTTATCATCGTTTTCTCCATAAAAAAACGGCAAAGGAACTGTAACGGCTCCTTTGCCTTTATAGCTTTACTATACTACATTCCGTCACTGATTTCAATTCCTTTTCCGCCACATAATAACCGCATATAGCAAAGACGCCCCGGTCACAAGGATCCGGGACGCCTTCGCTACGAAAAGACTACATTGGAGAGATTTATTTAGAACAGATAAGGCTGTTCCCAAAGGTTAAGTTTGGTACCGATGCCGAGCTTCAGTGCCTTCTCGTAGCACTTCTTGCCCCAAGCGACATCCTCCACCGGCATACCGCCTACGGAATATATAATGATCTCATCATCCGACTTTCTGCCTTCCTGCTTACCAGCCAGGATTGCACCCAGGTTGATGATCTTATCCTTGCTCAACTTGCCGTCGTGTACCAGATCCAGCCACAGACAGCCCGGAATGTATACCATATTGTAGGTCGGGTAGGAATATTCCTCTGCCCACGCTTCGTAAAGTTTGATGTTATCGCAGACCAGCTTTGCCTTACCGCTGCAGATAAAGTCATCCGAGAAGTCACAGGATCCCGGAACACAGAACAGAGCGCCCGGCTTGATCCACTCTTCTTTTACGAACGGATACTGGCTGCGGTCCATACCCATCGAAGTGGAAGTTGCAAAACTTAAGATATCGGAGTCTCTTACGCATTCCTCCAGGGTATCTACTACCGTAATGGTCTTAAACTGCGGCAGATGTTCCTTTACGAAACTGATGCAGCGGTCAATGGAAGCTTTGCCGCGTCCCTTGATCTTTAAGGTATCCAGTGTCGGACGAAGTGCTGCAAAGGTTTCAATTGCCGTGATATTGATAACGCCGGGTCCTACAATACCGAGTACCTTCGCATCCTTGACTGCCAGGTTCTTTACACCGGCCCCCGGAATACCGGAAGTACGATATGCAGACAACAGGTTTGCAGACATCAGTGACAACGGAGCACCGGTATCCTTATCGTTCAGCATTACCATCAGGATAGATCTCGGAAGACCTTTCTCTCTGTTTTCCACATTGGAGCCGTACCACTTCATACCTGCCATTGCCGTCTCACCACCGACATAAGCGGGCATTGCCATAAAACGACGATCCGGTCCGGCTTTCGGCATATTCGGGAACGGCGGGTTCTCCGGGAATGTGATCATGGTTCCGTGAGAGTTTCCGTTCTCACCACCCATCAGGTAATCGCCCTTATCCAGTGTGATCAAGAGTTCCTCCATACATTCGGTACAAGCTACTACATCATTTACACCTGCCTTCAACATATCCGGCTCACTTAAATACAGAAGATCGATTCTTGTGTCTGACATAATTTTATCCCTCCTAAATGTTTTGATTTATTTCACACGCCCTTTTGAGCTGTGGTAACTGAGATACAGTTCGTTTTCCATTGCCATTACTTCTTTGATGGCATAGGGTTTAAACAACGGTCGTTTTACTCTTGTCTTTACCCAGATGAATGCATAGATCCCGAGTACGACCAATGTGATCAGCACTACCTTATAGAGTGACAGTTTCACTTCCCAGGACGGATCGATGCTGTAGATCATATAGGCCGATCCGAGGATCCCGAGAATGGGTACGGTATATCCAAGCGGTGTCTTAAAGTTTCTCGGTGCATCCGGAAGCCTTCTTCTGAGAAGGATCACATTGAAGTTCGATACGATGTAACTGATGAGCCACAATACCGCCAGTACCGAGATCATATAGGAGATCGAGTCTGCCGAGGAAAGGCCTGTTACATTCAGTACTACGAAGATCGCCATCTCCAGGAAAATACCGATATACGGTGCACCTTTCTTGTTGGTCTTCTGGAAAAACTCCGGAAGCAGGCCGATCTTGGACATTCCCATCAAAATGTATGCCAGAGAGCCAAGGATCGTATTCACGGAACTGATCGCTGCCAGCAGGGTGATGACCAGCATCCAATATCTGCCCAGCGGTCCCAGCAGTGCCTGTCCGTACAGCATCTGCGGTGTGGTACTTCCTGCCAGATCTTCCCAATTGGTATAATTCTTGAAACCAAGGGTAAGAAATGTCTGCATACCGAGAATGATCAACATACTGATCACCATTCCGAGAGGAATATCTCTCTTTGCATTCTTACAGTTTTTGTTCAGCGGAACCACATATTCACCACCGACAAACAGGAAGAATGCTGCACCACAGAGACTTGTAACGCTTCCGAAATCCGTTGCCAGCGCTTCCGGCTGTTCCACGATCTCGCCGGTTCCGATCCCGAGTGCTCCGAGTACACCCATCGCTACCAGGGAAAGGATCAGGGCATAAGCCACAAAATCCTGCACCTTTACAAATACATCCACACCGTTTAAGTTGGTGATCACCAGAAACGCAATCAGGATCACCGTAAATACCCAGGCCGGAATCCCGTATTCCGCAAACATTTCCGCAAAGGCATTTCCGAATACCGCGCCTTCCACGGAACCTGCCAGTGAGTTACAGAGGATATATCCGCCGACCATACAGATGATCGTAACAAAAGGTCCCACACAAGCCAGAGAAAACTGTGCCAGTCCTCCGGTCAGATTCGGCATCAGTGCATTCAGTTCCGCGATCGACAACAGGGTAAATATATTGACCAGACATGCGATCACCATCGTGATGATAAACGGAGTACCGATACTTCCGGCACCGATTCCCAAAGTCAACAAACAGCTGGAAGCAACGACCAGGCCGACGCCGGTTGCCACTACGCTGGCTAATCCGATTTTCTTTTCTTCCATAAGCAACGCACCTCCTTAATCCAAAGTACCTTCTTTCAAAGCATCCATGCCTTCTTCACCGGTTCTTACCCGTACCGCATTGGTCACGGGTGTAACAAAGATCTTTCCATCTCCGATGTGTCCGGTGTAAAGTGCCTTTTCCACAAACTCCAGAAAGGCATCGACTTCTTTGGACGGAAGTACTACCATTACGATCTGCTTCGGTAACAGCTGCGGCAGCGTATTCTTTTCCACCTCATACTCCTGGGTGCCCAGCTGCACACCGCATCCCAAAGCATCATAGACGGTCATTCCGGTGATCCCGAACTTTCCGAACTCTTTCGTCAGCTCTGCCACCTTTGCTTCTTTGGTGATGATCTCCACCTTGGACAGTTCTTCAATCGCTACTTTCATAATCTCTCCTCCTTTTGCTTTTTCGTATATGATCAATTACATCATATCTTTGCTTTAAATCTGCCGTATCGTAATCCGGAAATATCGACGCTTGTTTTTCCTTCGTCGATCAGCATCGCCATCTGTTCGCCTACCGCAGGTCCGATACCAAAGCCGTGTCCGGAGAATGCGCAGGCAACCACCAGCCCGGGAACCTCATCTACAAATCCGAGTACCGGTACGCCATCCTGACAGATATCCAGATATCCTGCCCAGGTTCTTACGATCTTTGCATCCTCCAGCGCCGGGAAGTATTTCATAATACCGCGGCAGATACAGGGTGCGGTGATCGCAGCGTTGCTGGGTGAATTCTTCGGCCCGGTGTTTTTGTTGTTCAGCTCCAGTCCGGACATTCCGCCGAATACAAAGGATCCGTGATCCGACTGGTGTCCGTAAAAATCTGCTTCCGCAGTACCGAGCATCTGATTGAACATATGCGGCTCTGCTTCGGTCACCAGACATTCCACCAGTTCCTTATGCATCGGTACATCCACACCGACGGTTGCTAAGATATCTCTGGATTCGTATCCGGCTGCCACCACCACATACTCACCTTCATACACATTATCTTTGGTATATACTTCCCGCAGCCTTCCTTTTACCTTTCGGAGCCGTTCCACCTTTTCACCGGTCACGAAACGAACGCCCATCTCTCTTGCTTTCTTATAAAATGCCAGCGTGGTTACCAGCGGATTTGCATGTCCGTCCGTCGGGCACCAGCTTGCTCCGATCACTTCATCCGACAGATACGGATTGATCTGCTTTACTTCTTCCGCTCCGATCATCCGTACATCCAAGCCGCAGGCTACGGCCCGGTCGGTCAGTCCCTGCAGGATCTTCAAATGTTCCGGTGTCTTACCGAGTCGCAGGTTTCCTTCTTTATGATATTCACAGTCCACACCGAGTTCTTCGGAAAGTCCCGGCCACAGATTTTTGATTCCGTACATTGCCAGCGGTAATTCTCTCGGATCTCGTCCCGACTGTCTCACACCGCCGCCGTTTCTGGAAGAACCACCGTTTCCGATATTGTCACTGCCTTCCAGAACGATCACGCTCTTTCCTCTTTTTCTCAGGTAATAGCTAATGGCACATCCGATGATCCCGGCACCGATCACTACTACATCTGCTTGATTCTCCGCACCCATAAACTATGCCTCCTCTTTTCCGAATACTTTCATTTCCACCGGTCGCATCGGCGATCTGGAAGTTGCCGGTTCCAGTTCCGCCGGGGATACCCCAAGTTCCCTTGCCACGATCCCCTTGACCAGTCGGGAACAGGTCTGTCCCTGACACAAGCCCATTCCGGTTCGCAGATATCTTCGTATCTCTGTCAATGTCCACATTCCGTCGTGTACTGCTTTGCGGATCTCACCTTTGGTGATCTCTTCACATCTGCAGATCAGCATGTCATCGTCCGGCTGCGGAATGAATTCTCCTATATCTTTTGATCTGTCGATTACTGTATTCATCCTCACACCTCCGCCTTCTTAAAGAATCTTGCCTTCATCGCATATTCCTTCGGCACTCTCATAGTCAACAGATTGGTATGATCAAATGCCTTCACACTCTTTACGGATACTACCGTTGCCTCACAAACCTTCTCGCCCTTTCTGGAAAGTCCGTATCCTTTATCGCCTTCCTGCGGCAGCGGAAGGAATTCGTACGGCAGTGTTACCGTTGCGGTTCCGTCTCCGCAATCCTCATCCACCAGGAAGATCGCCTGTCCGGAACAGCTTGCTACGCACATTCCGCAGTTGATACATTCCGCATCCTCCTTAACGAACGGAAGATAGGTGATGTTGTCACCAGTCGAGATGCATTTCTTCGGGCAGGCATCCTGACAGGGATTACACGGAATGTTCTGTGTACATTCGATCACCGGATGTACGCCCGCTTTATGTGTCACGCCCGGGAAGCGTTCGATCTCATCATCTGCAACATATCCTTTCTCCAGCAGATTGGTCGAGATATCGATGCCTTCATCGGTCTTCTCGATCTTTTTGCCGCGGTTCTTCGGTGCAAACATTCCCTGCCGCAGGCTGTCCAGATCCTTTTCAAAGATCTTCAGTTCCGCATCCCGTTCTTCTTTTTCAATGTATCCCAGGTATTCCGCTACGCAGACACCTGCCATCTTTCCTTCGATCATTGCTGAGGAAGCTTCCTCGATTCCCGAAACATCACCGGCTGCATAGATACCGGAAACCGATGTCTCTCCGTATTCATTTACGATCGGAACCTGTCCGCCCCGCTTCGGATTATCTTCCATCTCGCATCCTGCCATCTTGAGCAGCTGCGACATCGGCGAAAGTCCGACGGCCATACATACCGTATCCACATCAAAGTGCTTTTCCGTTCCGGCGATCGGCATAAAGCGTTCATCGATCTGATGGATCACCACGCCGGTGACTTTATCCTTGCCCTCTACTGCCTTGATGGTATGGGAGAGATAGAAGGGTACACCGCATCTGGCTACCTTGGAAGCGTGTACACCGTATCCGCCGACTCTCGGAAGCGCATCGACGATGGCGACCACTTCGCATCCTGCCTGCAACAACTGGAACGATACCACCAGTCCTACATTTCCCGAGCCGAGCATCAGGATTTTCTTTCCCGGCTGTATACCGTGCAGGTTCATCATCGTCTGTGCGGCTCCGGCTCCGATCACACCGGGGAGTGTCCATCCCGGGAAAGTTACCATATTCTCGGAAGCGCCGGTTGCGATGATCACCGTATCGCCTTTGTAATGATGGATCTGATCTCCGATCTTTACATTCACTTCTTTATCCGAATACAGGCCTACTACCGTAGCATTCAGGATGACTTCTACACCGAGTGCATCCGCTTCCTGCAGGAGTTCTTCACCGATCTTAAATCCGCGGATCTTTGCGTGATGCTCCTTGGATCCGAAGAACTTATGAATCTGCTTAAAGAGCTGACCGCCCGGCTTTTCATTCTCATCAAATACAACTACCTTCAAACCTTTCTTTGCTGCTTCGATCGCCGCAGACAATCCGGAAGGACCTGCACCGACGATGATCACTTCATATCTTTTCATGCTCCTTCACCTTCCTTCATCTCAGCTGCCTCGACGCCATCCTGTGTCCTGATGTCCATTCCTTCTTTCAAAGGTGTCACACAGGTTCGAACATTCGGCTTTCCGTCCACTACCATAACGCAGTCGGTACATCTTCCGATCGCACAAAAGATTCCTCTCGGCTTGTGTTCCTTCTTGGTATATCTGTGTATCATCACTCCGTTTGCTTTCAAGGCGATGGCGATCGGTTCATCTTCAAAACCTTTCAGCCTCTGTCCGTCAAAAGTAAACTCGACTTCTCTTCCTTTTTCCTTCGCCCCCAGGATCGGGTGCTCTGCAATTCGTTCCATCTTAGTACCTCCCGCCTTATGCCTGCTCTTCCGTAATCATGGCTTCCATCTCGATCTCCACAAACTGTGTCGGCCGGTTCAGCCTTGCGATCTCTACCATCGTGTTGAGTGGTTTGATATCGTGGAAAAATTCGGAATACGCTTCACAGATCTTTGCTCCCTGGCTGATGTCCGTCGTGTAGATAAATACCGAAAAGACATCCTGCTGCTTTGCGCCGGCCTTTTCCAACAACCGGATCTGTTTATCCAAGACATATTTGGTCTGCTCATAAGCATCTTTTCCGTATACGGAACCGTCCGGCTGAACGGAAGTGGTACCGCCGATCTTGATGTACGGCCCGATCTTTACCATTCTCGAATAACCGACCTTTTCTTCCAGCGGTGCCCCCGAGCTGTAATTGGTTCTCTCCAGTTTCATAATCTCTCCTCCTTTTATCCGATCCGAAATTTTATCCAATCAGAAAAGGCGCTCACATACTCGATGTGAACGCCTTTGTTCTTTGGCTTCGTGTTTTGTTTTTGCGGTTCGTTTGTTTTGATGTTCCCGTTATAACACGCCTTTTTTTCTTTGAACAGCACAAAAAGGATTTACCAGTTCAACCAATTAGTTGATAATGGCATTTTTTCTCATTTGACATTTTCGCTATTATATTGTATGATTATCCCGAACAGACAAAGGCGTACGATTCACTCGTGCGCCTTTATTTTTTTCTTCTGAGACGGGCGTGAAATGGATTAGAAGGAGAAACTCTCATGAACCAGAGGCAGTTAAAATATTTCTTGGAAGTATATACGCAGCGCAGCATTACGCGTGCGGCAAAAACGCTTTATATTTCTCCGCAGGGGATCAGCAAAACCATCTCTTCTTTGGAAGAAGAACTGGGCGTACAGCTTTTTATCCATAAGAAAAACCGCATCCAACCTACCGAAGATGCGGCCCGTCTGGCAATCCATGCCCAGCATATTATTGACGAATACGATGTGATCACCAGCAAACTGTTTATCGAAAATATGACAATCAAAACACTGCCGGTCTATTGTTCCTATGATGTACCGCAGTTGATCCCGGCATCTTTCTTTGCCGATTTTCATAACAGTTACCCGGAGATCCGTCTGGATATCAAAGAGTATCCGGACGAATACATCATTCAAAAAGTAGAAAAAAACGAAGTGGAACTGGCCATTGTTCCGGGGCCTTTCAAACCGCATACCATATCGTATGCCCATCTGTGTTCGGAACCATTCTGCCTTGTTGTAAATAAGGAGCATCGCCTGGCGCAGTACGATTCCGTCCCCTTTTCCGGAATCTCCGGCGAATCCATCGTTGTGAAGGATTCCATGTCCTATACCAGCATCCATCAGTTATACAACCATATGGATTCCAAGCAGGCACCCAATGTTATCCTGGAAACCTCGGATGTGCATCTCATCCATCAGATGGCCGAAAACAATTCCGCCATCGGCATCAGCCTGATGTATCTTGCCAAAAAGATCCGATCGGACAAGGTCAAAGTTCTTCCCTTTGAAGACAACCTTGTAAAAAACCTGTATCTGATCTCCAACAAAAAGAATATCTTAAGCAGCGAAGCCAAGGTATTCCGTACCGCGCTTACCGAGTTTTTTACACAATATTCTTAATGCCTTCGCAGATCCTGCGCGCGATGCAGGGATTGTTCATGGTATACAGATGGATTCCGTCCGTATCGCTCACCAGCTGATCGATGATCTGGCTCAGCGCATAGGCCATTCCCGCATCAAAGAGCGCTTCCTTGTTATCCTCATAGCGGTCTACGATCTTTTGAAAACGCAGCGGAAACGATGCGTTGCACATCGATACCATGCGCTTGATCTGCGCCGCTTTTACCACAGGCATGATCCCCGGGATCACCGGTACATTGATATCCGCGATCCTGCAGCGTTCCTTAAAATCATAGAACACATTGTTATCAAAGAATAATTGCGACAGCAATACATCGGTTCCCGCACTCACTTTTGTTTTTAAGTGTTTGATCTCATCCACCATATTGCAGGATTCCGGATGCCGTTCCGGATAGCAGGCTCCGAGCACACAGAAGTCATACTTACTTTTCAGATAGGTGACCAGATCCGACGCATACGCAAAGTCTTCTTTCTTCGGAACATCTTCACGCACATCTCCGCGCAGTGCCAGGATATTCTCGATCCCGGCCTCCGTTAATACCTTCGCAAACGCATCGATCTCTTCTTTGCTATAGTGCAGACAGGTCAGATGTACTACCGGTTCCACATGATATTTTTCTTTGATCTTGTGCGCCAGTTCGATGGTCTTGTTGCAATTGCAGCTGCCACCGGCGCCAAAAGTCACACTGATAAAATCCGGCTTCAATTCACACAGCACATCCAGCGTATCATCGATGTTGTGAAGATCCGCATCTTTTTTCGGCGGGAAGATCTCAAA
>CAMJAP010000109.1 GCA_946403625.1 uncultured Lachnospiraceae bacterium | reverse complement strand
AATACAGCCGTATCAAAACGGAAGGCGCAAAGCTGTATCCGCATGATATCGATGCGTATATTGAGCATAAATCACCGCTGATCGAAAGCATCTATCGTGAGATCGGTGTCAGTTCCGGAGAGTAGGAAAAAGTAACAAAGAATCAGGAAGTACGGAATGGAAAACGGGGAAGCAAAAAAACGACATATCAATCTGGGTATTATGGCGCATGTGGATGCGGGCAAGACGACGCTGACGGAGGCACTTCTGTACAAGACCGGAGTGCTGCGTAAAGCAGGGCGTGTGGATTCGCGGGACAGCTTTCTGGATCATAATGTGCAGGAGCGGGAGCGCGGGATCACGATCGTTTCCAAACAGGCAGAACTGGCCTATGAGGATCTGGGGATCACGCTGCTGGATACACCGGGGCATGTGGATTTTTCGGCGGAAGCAGAGAGTGTGCTGCAGGTGCTGGATCTGTGCATCCTGGTGGTGAGTGCGGCGGATGGTGTCAAAGGACACACTCTGACGATCTGGTCATTACTGGAACGATACGGCATCCCCGTGATCCTGTTTGTCAATAAGATGGACCAGCCGGGAGCCGATGGCGAGTCCGTACTGGCGGAACTGAAAAAACGATTGCATGAAAACTGTGTGGATCTGCGTCGCGCTTCTTCCGGCTTTACGGAAGAAGATCTGGAAGCCATTGCTGTTTGTGACGATGCGCTGATGGAGGAATACTTAAACGGCAGTTTTCAGCCGGATTGCGCAGTGATCGGCAAACTGCTGCAGGAGCGAAAACTCTTTCCGGTCTTTTTCGGATCGGCATTAAAGATGGAAGGCGTGGATGATATACTGCAGGCACTGGCGGAATACGCGCCGGAGCCGTCCTATGGAGAGGACTTTGCGGCAAGAGTATTCAAGATCAGCCGGGATGCAAAGGGGGAGCGACTGACCTATTTGAAGATATTAGGCGGTATGCTGCATGGACGGGATGTGCTGGAATATGCGGGAAATGCGGCAGAACCGGTGCGGGAAAAAGTAAATCAGATCCGCATCTATTCCGGAGAAAAATACGAGACAGTCACGGAACTGCCGGCAGGACGGATCTGTGCGGTGACCGGACTGAACGAAACACGGATCGGTATGGGGCTGGGTGCCTTGGCCGGCAACAATCCGGGCTTTTTGGAGCCGGTGCTTTCCTATCGTGTGAGTGCGGAAGACGGTACCGACGATACGGTATTGCTTGCGAAACTGCGGGATCTGGAGGAAGAGGATCCGCAGCTTCGGATCTTTTGCGATGAGGAAAGCGGAAAAGGCAGAAGAGAGATCCTGATCCGCGTAATGGGTGAAGTACAGCTGGAAGTGCTGAAGCGTACGGTGTCGGATCGTTTCGGGATCGCCATTCGTTTTGATGAAGGATCGGTGGTGTATAAAGAGACGATCGCTGCACCGGTGGAAGGGATCGGACATTTTGAACCGCTGCGTCACTATGCGGAGATCCATTTGTTGCTGGAGCCGGATGAACGAGGCAGCGGCTTGAGTTTCGGAAGCCTGTGCAGTGAGGATATCCTGGATCGCAACTGGCAGCGGCTGGTGCTCACACATCTGAAGGAAAAGGTGCACCGCGGCGTGTTGACCGGCAGTCCCATTACGGATATGAAGATCCGCATCTTAACCGGGCGCGCACATCCGAAACATACCGAGGGCGGTGATTTCCGACAGGCGACTTACCGTGCGGTACGACAGGGACTGATGCAGGCCGAGAGCATTTTACTGGAGCCGTTTTACCGCTTCCGTATGGAGCTGCCGACCGGCAACCTGGGACGGGCTATGACCGATGTGGAAAATATGCATGGTACGATGGATGCGCCGGAGACCGGAACGGAAACAGCGATCTTAACCGGTACGGCACCGGTGAGTGCAATCCGCAATTACGCAAAGGATCTGGCGGCGTACACACAGGGCATGGGACAGATCTCCCTGGAACTGTCCGGCTACGGGCCCTGTCATAATGCGGAAGAAGTGATCGAGAAAGCAAAGTATCAGCCGGAGAGCGATCTGCGCAATACACCGGATTCGGTCTTCTGTGCACACGGAGCGGGCTTTGTAGTGCCATGGCAGGAAGTGCGCGATTATATGCATGTGGAGAGCGACTACCAGCCGTTTTCCGAAAACAATATCCGCAAGGAAGAGCAGAGTTTTGCGCCGCGGCAGCGGCAGCAGGCGGAGACGGGCAGTATCGGTACCGATGAAGTGGATGCGATCTTAAACCGCACTTTTTATTCCAACAGCGACACCAATATCCGCGCCGAGCATGAAAAGCGGAAAGGCATCGGGGAACAGGAAAGTAAAAATATCACACCGGACGATACGGCGGAGTATTCCTATCAGCCGGTGGAGCGCAAGAAAAAACTGCTGGTGGTGGACGGCTACAACATCATCTATGCCTGGGAAGAACTGAAGGGACTGGCAGCAGTTAATATCGATAGCGCCAGAGATGAGCTGATCGACATTATGTCGAATTATCAGGGGGCGCTGGGCAGTGAAGTGATCCTGGTCTTTGATGCCTATCGTGTGAAAGGCAGGAAGAGCTCGGAGCAGGATCTGGCCGGCTTAAAAGTCGTTTATACCGGAGAAGGCCAAACGGCAGACCAATATATTGAGCGGATGGCGGCGCAGTACGGCCGGCAATACGATATGACGGTAGCCACTTCTGATCTGCTGATCCAGGGTGCAGCCTGGGGCAACAATTGCAGACGGCTGTCCGCCAGAGAACTGAAACTGGCGGTCGATCAGGAATTGGAGATGCTGATGAAAAAGTTTCGTGGTGGAGTATAAGAATGAAAACCATATTTTTTGATCTGGACGGAGTGTTATTGGATACGGAACCGTTGTACCGGCGGTTCTGGATGGAAGCGGTAAAAAAATGCGGATATGAGATCCGTGAAGAAGAGGCGCTTTCCTTAAGAAGCCTGGATGCGTCGTTATCCCGGGCATGGTTTCAAAACAGATACGGAGCGGATGTTTACGATACGGTACGCGAGACCAGAAAACAACTGATGGAAGCGTATCGTGACGGCAATCCGATCCGGGCAAAAGAAGGGGCGAAAGAGATCCTTCGTGATCTGGCGGAAAAGCAGATCTGTTATTATATCGTAACCGCATCCCCCTTATCCCGTGTGGAGCGCTATACGAAGGATGCGGGACTGACACTGGATCCCGCGCGTGTGATCTCGACCAAGACGGTATCTCGGGGAAAACCGTATGCGGATGTGTATCTGGAGGCGCAGAAGATTGCGGGATGTAGCCCGGAGGAATCCATCGCCGTGGAAGATTCTCCGAACGGGATCCGCAGTGCCAAGGCAGCCGGATGTATCACGGTAATGATCCCGGATCTGACGCAGCCGACGGAAGAAGACCTGCAGTATTGTGACCATGTGATCGATCGTCTCACCGAGATCGAAAAACTTTTGTGATATGGAGACGAAAAAAGAAAGTCGCATAACGGATACATTAAAAGTAACGCTGCATTTCTCGATTGCGTTTGCGGTCTACTGGATCACATCCACCGCGATCGCCATCGTCATGGAGCATGCGGAATTTGCGTTTTTGTCGAAGGATAAGTTATGTACCGCGTTTTTCGCAGGGGTCGTGGAGGAACTGCTCTTTCGTTTTTTACTCATCTCTGTATTGCTGATTCGTTGCAGAGAGAAAAAACAGTTGTACCGGGCGCTGGTCATTTCAACGGTGCTCTTTGCACTGGCGCACGGAGCCAACATTTTTTACGGCGCCGGGATCGGCGTGAGTATTCTGCAGATGATCTCATCGCTTGCGATGGGCACGGCATTTGGCCTGCTTTTTCTGCGTACGAAAAATATCCTTCCGGGGATGTTTCTTCACACGGTGCATGATATCATTGCCTTATCCGCAGTCGGTGCAACGGATGAAAGCGGCGTCATTACACACGCGATCACACCGGCATCCGTTGTGGATCTGCTGCTGGTCATAGTCATGGGAATCGTTTTGTTTCTCTGCTATTGTCGGCAAAGTGAGACCGATCGGATGCTGAACCTATGGAAAAAGAAAACAAATAAAAAAACATCGGAAGGAGAATCCGAATGATACAGGATATATATCCGAGCAAACTGCACAACGAATATACCGCGCATAAAATAAGTGAAAACGATCTGTTATTTATTTTTAATGCGCAGGGAAAAGTATTGCTGGGCAGCCGGGGAGAAGACATCGTATTTCCGACGGGAAAAGATGCTTTAGAAACGCAGACGGTGTATTTATTTTCCGTCGATGAGACCAAATATTTTTTGAAACTGCAGAGCGAAGAGGAAGCAAAGGAAGGATTTGCTTATTATACGATCCGTGAAGTGCGCGATCGCTTCAAGGAAGGAAAAGAAATCTATGCGGTATTTACGGCATACCATTTGTGGAAGTGGTATGCAGACAATCGCTTTTGCGGCAAGTGCGGGGAGCGCCTGACACTTTCGGAAAAAGAAAGAGCGCTCGTTTGTCCGCAGTGCAAAAACACGATCTATCCGCGCATCAATCCGGCAGTGATCGTCGGTGTCAAAAAAGGAGACTGCCTGCTGCTGACAAAATACAAGACCGGATACGGACATAACGCACTGGTGGCCGGTTTTACCGAGATCGGCGAAACCCTGGAAGAAACCGTTGCGCGGGAAGTGATGGAAGAGACCGGTGTAAAAGTAAAGAATATCCGGTATTACAAATCACAGCCCTGGGGCATGGCGCAGGATATCCTGGTGGGATACTATTGCGAAGCGGATGGCGATGCCGAAATCCGAATGGACGAATCGGAACTGAAATATGCGGAATGGGTGAAACGCGAAGAGATCGAATTACAGCCCAACAATTTGAGTCTTACCAATGAGATGATGCGTCGTTTTAAAGAAGGGGACGAGAAATAAATGTCATTTACCGCAGAAGAACAAACACAGGAGTTGATCCTCCGTTATAGCAAAGACGGACAGGTACTGGATCAGCAGCGCATTGCTTATCCGTCCTGCGGATACGGCGGGTGCTTTCTGATCGAGAATCCCATCCTTTGTATGGTTGCTGTTGCAATGTATTCCGGAGAAAGTGATTGCCGGCTCGTGATCTACAAGGTGATCGACGGAAAACTGGTCAAGTGGATGGAAGAGGAGCCGGTGTTTGGAGAGGATATGTACCGCTGGAGTGTAAACGGTACCCGGCTGTATCGTCTGTTGGACAGTTACAAACGGAATGAGCTTGCGGAGGAACCCAAGATCACCGGTTCTTATGAAGTCGGGGAATTGTTCATTTACGATGTGTTGCAGCAGCAAAAAATATCGAAAAAGATTATGTATGATTTTTCGAATTTTGATATGTCGCAGCTCGACGCATTTCAGATGGGATTCAGCGACCAAAACGGGATCGTATCCGTATGTATGCCGGGAGGACAGAGCATTCCTGCGGAGGACGGAGATGCGTATCAGACGGCGGTAAAGAAGATCAGCTTCAGTCCGGATGAGGAATTAAATCCGGAGGAAGAAGACAGGCAGGAAGCGGCCCATCAGTTGCAACGAGCGACCAACCGCGGAAAAAGCTGGTTTGCATTTCAAGCGATCTGCATCCTGATGGGTGTGGTAATGATACCCTGCAGCATCATGATCATGCGTGAAGGAGGACCGACCGCGGCAGCGCTGCTTCTTTTGCTCGGCGGGCTCGGTTTTCTGGGCGGTGCGATCGCGGTATCCGAATACAAGAAAAACAAGAAACGGAAATTCATAGAAGGATTTCTGGCAGATCCCGCAACGGAGATCTATACCGATCGGGAACAGGCGGCGAAGACGCTTTTTAAACTGATGTGGGATTATATGGAAAAGGAAGCGTTCTATTCGCGGTACAAGGCGGTATATGCAAAGTACTGGGTAAAGATGTTTCGTGAGGAACTGGAAGCATATCGGAAGTAATGGCAGAACCGAACGATGGTTGTTGAAGTTTATTGGAGTAGTCCTCAGGAAAAGTACAAAGAAATCAGGCTAAGGGAAGAACAGGAATGTATTGTTAAACCTGAATTTTGGGATATCAACCGGTGATTTGTCGGAACGAAAAAAATAAGCAGCATGACAAAGGAATAAAGACATCTGACGAACAACGGGAGATAAAATTTCTACTTGAAAAAGGAAATCGATTGTGATAAGATTCAGTACATAATTTTCATAATCAGGAAATGCAATGAAGGAGACTCTCGTCACGGGAGGCAACAGAGAGATGGCGTCACCGGCTGAAAGCGCTATTGGCAGGATGTGATGAAGGGAACGCTCCGGAGCAGATGATTCGAGAGGCAGAAGGATAACCTGTTAGGGTCATACGGATCCCCGCCCGTTATGCGGTATGAGAGAGATCATAAGGCTGTACTTTGTGATCTAATGTGGGTGGTACCGCGGATTTTGAACAAAGGTGTTTGAAGATTCGTCCCGAAATATACGTTTTTGTATATTTCGGGATTTTTTATTTATCAGAAGGAGGACGCATCAATGAAACACACAGACATCAAAGAAGTATTTGCAAATCCTGCGTTTGGCGAGTCCGTTACGGTGTGCGGCTGGGTTCGTACATCCAGAGACTCCAAGAATGTGGCTTTTTTGGAACTGAATGACGGTACAAGTTTAAAGCACTTGCAGATCGTACTGGATAAGGCAGAAGGAAAGGAGTTCCCGGCAGATGCACTGAAGCTGGGTACCTCTTTGAAAGTAAGCGGCAAGCTGGTAGAAGGACGCGAGAGCGTACCGGAGATCAACGCATCGGAGATCACGGTACTGGGCACCTGCCCGGCAGAGTATCCGCTGCAGAAGAAGCGCCATACACTGGAATTTTTGCGTACCATGCCGCACCTGCGTGGACGCACGAATACCTTCAATGCGGTACTGCGTGTGCGTTCCGTACTGGCAGCAGCGATCCACGAGTACTTCCAGTCCCGCAACTATGTATATGTAAACACACCGCTCATCACCGGCAGCGACTGCGAAGGTGCCGGCGAGATGTTCCAGGTAACGACCATCGGCTATTCCGATCAGTACAAGAACGCTGAGGAATATTATGCAGACGATTTCTTCGGAAAGAAAGCAGGCCTGTCCGTTTCCGGTCAGCTGGAAGGCGAGATGGCAGCAATGGCAATGGGTAAGATCTACACCTTCGGCCCGAGCTTCCGTGCGGAAAATTCCAACACACCCAAGCATCTGGCAGAGTTCTGGCATATGGAGCCGGAGATCGCATTTGCCGAGCTTCCGGATGTCATCGAAGTGGCAGAGGATCTGTTAAAGCATGTGATTGGTACCGTTTTGGAGAAATGCCCGAAGGAGATGGAATTCTTCGATCAGCATTTTGAAAAAGGTCTGATCGATCGTCTGAAAGAGCTGATCTCTCACGATTTTGCAACCGTAACCTACACCGAGGCGATCAAGCTGCTGGAAGAATCCGGCGAAGAGTTTGTATATCCGGTGAAGTGGGGCGTAGACCTGCAGACCGAGCATGAGCGTTACATTTCCGAAAAGGTATTTAAGAAGGCAGTCTTCGTAACTGATTATCCGAAGGAGATCAAGAGCTTCTATATGAAGCAGAATCCGGACGGCAAGACCGTTGCAGCGGTTGACCTGCTGGTACCGGGTGTTGGTGAGATCATCGGCGGCAGTGAGCGTGAAGCAGATTATGACAAGCTGGTAGCAGCAATGAAGGAACGCGGCATGGATCTGGAAGCATACAACGATTATCTGGATCTGCGCAAGTTCGGTTCCGTACCGCACGGCGGTTTCGGTCTGGGCTTTGAGCGTCTGATCATGTATGTGACCGGTGTACAGAACATCCGTGACGTGATCCTGTTCCCGAGAACCGTAGGAAGCATTCGATAAGTAGTGCAAGAAAGTCACCGCATCCGTCAGCTTCCCCGCAAGGGGAAGGCAAGGATGGGACTAAGGAGGAAGAAAGAAATGAGTCGTCCTGTATATATCCCGGAAGGGTACAAGAGTGCTCTGTCTCTGCGTGAGACACAGCACGCGATCAAATTCATTAAAGATACATTTCAGCAGGCATTGTCCTTTGCGCTGACTCTGGACCGTGTGACCGCGCCGTTGATCGTTCGTTCCGGCAGCGGTATCAATGATGACTTGAACGGCGTGGAGCGTAAGGTTGGTTTCGACCTGCTCGAAGACAGCGCCAATGTAGAAGTGGTACAGTCCCTGGCAAAGTGGAAGAGAATGGCACTGTATCGTTACGAATACAATGTAGGTGAGGGTATCTTTACCGATATGAATGCGATCCGCCGCGATGACAACATGGATAATGTACATTCCATTTATGTGGATCAGTGGGATTGGGAAAAGGTGATCTCCCGTGAGCAGAGAAATGAGGAGTTCTTAAAGGACACCGTACGTGCTATCGTAAAGGCCGTCGTTTATACCAAGCGTCAGGTAACCCTGCGTTATCCGATGCTGAATGCAAAGATCTGCGAGGAGCCGTATTTCATCACGGCACAGGAGCTGCAGGACCGTTATCCGGACAAGACCGCAAAAGAGCGGGAGCGCCTGATCACACAGGAAAAGAAGACCGTATTCCTGATGCAGATCGGTAAGATGTTAAAGAACGGCGAGCGTCACGACGGACGAGCTCCGGACTATGATGACTGGGAGCTGAACGGCGATATCCTGGTTTGGGATGAGGTATTGAACGATTCTCTGGAGATCTCTTCCATGGGTATCCGTGTGGATCAGAATTCTCTGGCATCCCAGTTGAAGGAAGCCGGCGCCGAAGAGCGTATGCAGTATGATTATCACAAGATGATCGCCGAGGAAAAGCTTCCGCTGACCATCGGCGGCGGTATCGGCCAGTCCAGACTGTGCATGCTCCTTTTGGAGAAAGCACACATCGGCGAGGTACAGGTTTCCGTATGGCCGCAGGAGATGCTGGATACCTGCAAAGCAAAGGGCATCCGCATGCTGTAAGAAAAATCAGTTCAAAAAATATAAGCCGCATTTTGCTGTGAAAGACAGCAGGAAGCGGCTTTTTTGTTATGCATCTGTAGTTATGAAAAACGGATTTATACTTTCGTGGTCCACTTGGTGCAGTCCCAAACCTGGGTTGCGAGATTTGCATAAAACTCCGGTTCGTGGCAGACCATCAGGATGCTGCCCTTGTATTCCTTCAGTGCACGCAGCAGCTCGTCCTTTGCGTCCACATCCAGATGGTTGGTCGGCTCGTCCAAAACCAGCAGGTTGGATTCCTTGTTGATCAGTTTGCACAGACGTACCTTTGCCTGCTCACCACCGGACAAAACTTTGCATTTGCTCTCAATATGCTTTGTGGTCAGTCCGCATTTGGCCAGAGCGGAACGCACTTCATACTGCGTAAATCCCGGAAACTCGTTCCAGATCTCCTGCATACAGGTGGTTTCGATGTTTGGTGACATCTCCTGTTCAAAATAGCCGATCTCCAGATTTTCACCCAGTTCCACATTCCCCTTGAGTGCCGGGATGAGGCCGAGGATGCTCTTTAGCAGCGTACTCTTTCCGATACCGTTTGCACCGGTCAAAACGATGCAGGATCCGCGTTCCATGGTGACATTCAGCGGGGAGGATAAGGGCTCGTCGTAACCGATGACCAGATCTTTGGTTTCAAACAGAACCTTGCTCGGTGTGCGGGCTACCTTGAAATGAAACTCCGGCTTGGGTTTTTCCTGGATCTTTTCGATCACATCCATATTGTCGAGTTTCTTCTGACGGGACATAGCCATATTTCGGGTTGCCACGCGGGCTTTGTTTCTGGCCACAAAATCCTTGAGTTCCGCGATCTCCTGCTGCTGCTTGTTGTAAGCCGCTTCCCGCTGTGCTTTCTTTACTTCATAGACTTCCATGAATTTGTCATAGTCGCCGACATAGCGGTCCAGGCTGTGATAGTTGCCGTCCATATGATAGACGATGTTGATCACGCTGTTTAAAAACGGAATGTCATGCGAGATCAGGATAAAGGCGTTTTCATAATCCTGCAGATATTTTTTCAACCATTCGATGTGCTCTGCATCCAGATAGTTGGTCGGCTCGTCCAGAAGCAGGATGTCCGGCTTTTCGAGCAAAAGCTTGCCCAGCAGGATCTTGGTACGCTGTCCGCCGGAGAGTTCCGTAACATCACGGTCCAGTCCCAGATCCAACAGTCCCAGCGCACGTGCGACTTCTTCCACCTTGGCATCGATCATATAGAAATCATGGTTGGTCAGAAGATCCTGGATGGTTC
>CAMJAP010000108.1 GCA_946403625.1 uncultured Lachnospiraceae bacterium | reverse complement strand
GGGAGCAGCAGTAGTAGCAGATACCGGACGGGAAGCAGTAGCTACGGGAATAACAGCCGATCTACCAACAACAGCAGCGGATCGGCAAATACGCGCACGAGAACGATACAGAATTTATTCACCGGAATGAACGAAGAACAGGCCAGAAAGACGTACCTCCAATTGGCAAAGAAGTATCATCCGGACAATAAAGGCGGTGATATGGAAAAGTTCAAGAAGATCAATGAAGCATATAATAAATACAAAAAGGAAAAAGGAAACTGAGACACCGGTTCCTGTTCACTGTGGTGTGATTGACAGATGCGATAACCTATGGTATATTCGCATCTGTTTGCAGGTGCAGACCGGATACGGAGTATCTTCCGGTATCAGGGGTCTGTGTGCCGTATAGGCGCTTTTTTTATGCGCTTGTATCACAAATCAGGAGGAGAAGATTATGAAAAAGAAGACACTGAAACTGTTAACCGGCATGATGGCAGTCACCATGCTCAGCGGCTGCGGAGAGGCAGCGACCCCGGCAGAACCGGCACCTGTGGAAGCATCCGCAGAGCCCACGGAAGTGGCAGCCGATGTGACAGAGGCACCGACGGAGGCAGCAGAGCCGACCGAGGAAGCACCGGCAGAAGAGACTGTAATGAAGGATCGCAGCGGCAACGATATCGTATTGCCGGAAGAGGTAAATACCATCATCTCCATGTCTCCGGCAACCACAAGAGTCCTGATCGATATGGGCTATGCAGACAAGATTGTCGCAGCCGATGTGAATGCGCAGGCTTCCTATGCCGATGAACTGAATGACGATACCATCTATTTTGATATGATGACTCCGGATCAGGAGCAGATCGTAGCACTGGCTCCGGATATCGTATTTACTTCCGGTATGAGCAGCAAGGACGGCGTGGATGCTTTTGAGAATGTCAGAGAAGCAGGTTTGTGTGTAGCAGATATTCCGAGCAGCGCATCCATCGCGGATGTGGAAGCGGATGTTTTGTTCATCGGTCAGTGTGTGGGCGATGAGGCAGCAGCACAGGAACTGGTAGACGAGATGGAAGAGACCATCGCCGAGATCAAAGAGATCGCAGCAACCATTCCGGAAGATGAGAAGAAGACCGTACTGTTTGAGCTCTATACTCCGTCTGCAGATTTTCCGACCATCTATACAGCAGGCCCGGGAACCTACATCAACGAGATGATGGAGCTGGTAGGCGCGATCAACATTGCAGCAGATGCAGACAAGCAGTGGCCGGCACTGACCGAAGAAGCAGCAGTTGCCGCAGATCCGCAGGTGATCCTGAGCGCCGATATGTACACTCCGGATGCGATCAACACCATCCTGGGTATGGAAGGCTGGGAGAATGTAACGGCAATCCAGAACGGTGATGTATATCTGCTGAATGCCGACGAAGTAAATCAGCCCTGCCACAAGATCATCGAGGCGCTGAAAGATATTGCAGTATTTATGTATCCGGAATATTATGAATACGATGAGAATGAAGAAATAAAGCCGGCAGCATAAAGCATTTGAAATAAGGTGTTATAATCTCGGAGCAACAATACATCTGCAATCATCAAAATGGTATAGATGAAACAAAAATCCATATTATATAAATGCATACTCTCCATCGTCTTTGCTGTTGTGGTATTGATCATGGCAGCGGGGCTTGGGAGTGTGCGCATTACTCCCGGCGAGATCGTTAGCGTGATCGCACACAAGCTGTTTGCCCGCCCTCTGCCGGAGGATCTGCCGGCATCGATGGTATCGATCATCTGGGATATCCGTTTGCCCAGAGCATGTTCTGCATTTATTGTGGGCGCGATGCTCTCCGTATCCGGTGCTATCGTGCAGGCACTGTTGCAAAACCCGCTGGCATCTTCCTATACACTGGGAGTATCTTCCGGTGCGTCTCTCGGCGCAGCGATCATTATTGTAAATGAAATTACGATTCCCGTGATCGGCACTCTTTTGCTGCCGATGACGGGTTTTCTTTTCGGACTGGCTACGGTGATGCTGGTCATCTTTTTTTCCGCAAAACTGGATCACAATCTTCGGAACCATACCATCATACTGTTTGGTATGGTCGTTTCGCTTTTTGTAAACGGAATGCTGACCATGCTTTCTGCGGCGTATTCACGGCATATGAACCGTCTCATCTTATGGCAGATGGGAACCTTTGCCGGACGACGCTGGATGCATGTGGGAATACTACTGGCGGTATGTATCCTCGGCTGTCTGGCGGTTTGTTTCTTCCATAAGGAACTGGATCTGATGAGTTTCGGAGAGGAACAGTCCCAGGCGATGGGCGTGGAGATCAAACGCACCCGCTTTACTTTACTGGTATTGTCTGCCGTGATGACCGGTGTGGCTGTTTGCTTTACCGGTGTCATCGGATTCATTGATCTGGCGGCACCGCACGCGGTACGCCGGTTGTTCGGGTCATCCCATCGCTATGTATTGCCGATGAGCGCATTGATCGGCGGCAGTTTTATGGCGCTGGCGGATCTGCTTTCCCGTACGGTGTTGTCTCCGCAGGAGATCCCGGTGGGAGCAGTCACGGCGCTTTTGGGCGCACCGTTTTTCCTGTGGGTATATTTCGGAACGAGGGGAAAGAGATGAAGGCGATCGAATGCAGCGACCTGCATGTCGCATATGAAAAACGATATACCGGAACGGAATCCGAGGTGCTGAAGGGCGTGAGCTTTGCGATCGAGGAAGGCAGTCGTACCGCGATCATCGGCCCCAACGGCAGCGGTAAGAGTACGCTCATCAAAGCGATCTGCGGAATGCTGCCGTATCAGGGGAGTGTACAGATCTGCGGTACGGCGTTGGACAAAATGAACCGCAAGACCATCGCGCGCAACATTGCTTATTTGACGCAGTTGAGCGAAGTGTTCTTTTCCTATACCGTATACGAAACGGTGATGATGGGACGCTATGTCCATTCGACCGGTTCCTTCGGCAGAGCAACGAAGGAAGATATGGATGTCGTTGTGAATGCGATGCGCAGCGCCGGTGTGGAACCCTTACAGGACCGGCAGCTCTCCGCGCTTTCCGGCGGTGAACTGCAGCGTGTCTTTCTGGCAAGAACCTTCGCGCAGGACAGCCCCATCCTCATCCTGGACGAGCCCAACAACCACCTGGACTTAAAGGTCGTCTCCGAACTGGCAGGCTACCTGAAAAACTGGAGCGAAAATACCCCTTGCCTTCCCCTTGAGGGCGCTGTGACCGGAGATAAATCCTGCCTTCCCCTTGAGGGGAAGGTGTCAGCGAAGCTGACGGATGAGGTGGAAAAAGCGGAGAAAGCAAGACCCCACACCCTTATCGGTGTCTACCACGACATCACCCTTGCCATGGAACTGGCGGATTCCCTTATCCTGATGAAGGATGGCCGCATCGCCGCCCAGGGCACCAAAGAAGAAATCCTAAAGACAGACGCTTTGGAAGAGGTCTATGGTTTTGCGGTACGGGACTATTTAAAGGCGTCTCTAAAAAATGTATTGGGAGGGTGACTTCCCTAAAAGCCTTCCCCCCTCCGGGGGGAAGGTGCCCGCAGGGCGGATGAGGGGTCTTCCTACCGCCATCACTTAGAGGAAAACAAAATGAAAAATAACAAAGAAACATCTTTAAAATGGTTTGCCTGTGGCGCTTATCGTAGTAGAGGCATACCGCTATTATATCAGACCTGTGCTTGATGCCATCAGTTCCACAACAACAAGATCTACCATAGGTGAACTGAACAAATATCAGATACAGCTTAGGAGAAAAAAGTTGTGAAGAGTTGTGAAAGAAAATAAAAGTTGTGAAGAGTTGTGAAAGATGTTGAAAGTTGTGAGTAAGATTTATACCGCAGCCATAGTCTCTTTCAGCAGCTCGTCCATTTTTTCCTCAAATTCTTCGATACTATCCACTCTGGCAGCTGTTTTGTGGAGTTTTTTCAGACAATCCATATCCTCGATACCCTCCAGATGATCGGAAAGATCTGTGGGAATATCTCCCAGATCCTCCAGTAGGTCCAGGATATTTTCTATTGTAGTCTCTTTTGCCGCTTCTTTTGTAGCGTCTCTTCGTTCTCTGTCGATCAGATCCCCAAATGTCATAATGCCCCTCCCTACTTCCGGATCCATCTTAACCTTTCGGACATAAGCGTCCAACTCCTCGGTGGCCGGATCTACTGCTGAAGAACCATCACTTTTCTCCATATAGTGTAGCATGTTTTCAATGCTTTTGCTACCGCCTTTTTGCCCGCGGGTGTTAAAGAAGATATGGCATACAGAGTTGTGTGGAGTTATGAAAGAAAATAAAAGTTGTGAAAGAGAATCTAAGGTGTAAAGAGTTATTTGCCTTCATTCAGAGCATCAACCATGGTGAGTATGGCTGAAATTTGGCGCGCAGACATTTTACTGGTATCGATCACCAACTTTTTCTCACGTTCAAGACCAAGCAGATAATCGATTGTAACAAGTCTTTTCCTGCAGATTGTTTTGTTATCGAAAATTTGGGGATTGATGGGATTATAACCATTATTGATGAGAAAGGGATTGTTTATAGTTTGCAATATTCAAAGAAAGAAAAAGTGTGTGATTCTCTGTCGGAGTATCTTGATATATGCTTAGATAGAGCAGAGTAGAGTGTATATCTGATAAGATAATAGCATTAATGGCATCCGGAGTATTTATCAAAAATCGATAACTAAAGATTACAAAAAAAGTTTATGTCACACTCTTGATACAGTCAGGTACCGGAAAGATGAGATTTTTCATCAAGCATTACATTTTACAGATGTATTATTCGTATGTGATCAACGAGCCAAATGGTGGTTTTATACCATCGTTTGGCTCGTTTTGACAATGCAGGAACTGGGCCATGGGGAAGGGAACCTATGTCATTTCGATAGCCAACTACAAAAAAGTATTATATAATAAAAGCCAGCTGAAAACCGCAAATCAGAATGGGGGTTCATTATGGAAGAAAATGAAGTACTGATCGAAGAATGGTCGCCGGTAACAAATATACAGGCGTTTGTAGAGAAGAGCGAGAAGAATTATTATTTCTACTTTTGGGTCAACCCGGGGAGCGAAGAATCGGATGTCCGCTCGAGCTGGATCTGCAATCGCATCAAGGCGCCGGAAAGTGTGGAAGAAGCATTGGAGATCGAAGGGGAAGCCCCCTGTATGCCGGCAGAGTTTGTGGCGCACGATCCAAACGGAATGGAATTGGATGCAGATTCTCTTTCAATCGTCTGGTTTGAAGAAGGAGATGCAGCAGCTTTATTATCCGGTAACAAAATACTGTCGGTCATTCCGAGCTTCAGCGGGTATAATGGTTTTCACGGTTACTCTGTCTATGCGAAAGGAACGGGGCCCTTTGCGTGGGAACTGACGCAGGCCTATGCCAAGTTTGAAGAGCAGATCAAAAAGAGCAGGGCGTTCTGGTCGTATTTTGATGAAGAGAACTATTGGGGACGAGTACAGAATTTTCATATGAATACGCTGAACCGCTTCTTCGGAAAAGAAGAGAAGTATTATGCGATCGATAAAGGCGAGTTTCCGCCAAAAGCTCTGGTGCAGGGCAGAAAAGGGAATGTCCTGTACGGAATCACGCTTGGGGTAAGTATGATCCCAATGCCGAATGTGGATATGACATATGAAGATGATTATACGGATTATCGCAGGATGGAATTGGGATTTGCATGTGATGAGAGACACGAAGCGTTGCTGAAGCCGTTCTTTTCGACGATGTCCGGCCTTGCGGGGTATCCGTGGGAGTACCTGACATTCTTTGGCCATGGCCATACGATACCGTATAAGAACATTAAGGGAATCGATTACCTGTTGTTTTTAAATGATCGTTTGCTCCGTACGACGGATGCGCCGAAATACGACAGGTTCATGGGAGATGAAGTGAATCTGCTCTGGCTGGTTCCGATCACACAGGAAGAGCAGAAATTTATCGAAAAAAACGGGATCGACGCATATTTGGACGGAAAAGATGTGTCGAAGATTCATATATTAAAATAAAACGAACGCATTTTGGGCGAAAAAATAAATATAGTGTAATATATACAATAACCAATCCTGCAAATTATACAAAAAACGGCCGGAGACTATAACGCTCCGGCTGTTTTTGTGTGGGTTTATTTACATTTGACTTACCGCTCAATCCGGATCGGTGCGGTATTCTCGCGTACCGTATCGGCAGTGACGACGATCTTCTTTACATTTTCGAGGGATGGTGCCTCAAACATGGTTCGCATCAGGAGACCATCCAAGATGGAACGCAGTCCGCGAGCACCGGTTTTTTGCTCGATGGCTTTTTTGGCGATCTCGTGAAGTGCTTCTGTCTGGATCTCCAATTGGATGAGGTCGTAACGGAATAGTTTGGAATACTGTTTCACTAGCGCGTTTTTGGGCATCGTCCTGACCGATCACATATTCATCCAGTATTTTCTTGATCTCAACGGGTTTGATCAGTTTCAGTTCTTTACTGAATTTCGGGCCGTCCTTTGTTCCGTGAGAGTGACGCGGATTCCATTTTCAGGTTTTCCACAGAACGGGTACTTTTTTAGGTTGTGTATCTGCGTCAAACGATCCGTCGCAATCCAGACAATCCAGTATCATAATATCTATGCCTCTGGCAGCCAGATTATTTTGTCAAACCATGCATTCTCGTCCTTATACAAATAAATGGGTGAAGTCGATGATGTCTCCGTATTCATCCGGGAAAAGATCCTCGTAGTACCGGGTGGGATAATGATGCGGCACGATGCAGATCCTATTTATCCACATCCGGTGCTACGAGCTTGTATTGGTGTTCATCGTCTTCAAAAAACATAACTCACATATCCTTTCTGTTTTTTTGCATTTTTCCATATAGCGTAGCATGTTTTCAATGATTTTGCTACCGCTCTTTTGTTCGCGGGCGTTAAAGATAGTCCGTCGTGATATTACGAATCCGGTGCCGTACACCTCTCACGGAATTTGTGGGCCATACTTGTCAAAAAACTATTTGACAAACACTCTTGTTTCGTGTATTCTTTATCTTGCTCTTGGGAATCGCCGAGAGTCATGACGGATGGCCATTCGTTATGTTTATCAGGTAGGAGATATATAAAAAAAGAAAGTGAGTAACTGTTCTGTTTTGTCTTTTTGCGGATTTCTTCCGGAGTTTTCCGTAGGTGGTTCAAATCATATCTTGCAGTTACGATACTAGGAAGGGAGATTTATGTCAATTGAAACAAAGAAAGAAGAAACAGTAACAATTTGTGGAAATTATCGAAATGCGACCGGGCCGATCCGGGTGCGCATGACCAACGATTATCTTTTTAAAGCATTACTTCAGAAGAATGAGCGTGTTTTGAGAGGGTTGATCTGTTCACTATTGCATCTAAAACCGGATGAGCTTCGAAGTACTGAGATTCAGAATCCATTTATCTTGGGGGATAGTGTAGGTGAGAAAGATATCATTTTGGATATCAAGGTAGTGATTAATGACAATGCGATTCTGGATTTGGAAATGCAGGTTGTTAATGAACACAATTGGGTACCGAGATCCCTTTATTATGTATGCAGTAATTATAAAAATCTGAAAAGTGGAGAGGACTACAATGAGGCTATGCCCTCTGTTCATATTGGATTTCTTGATTTTACTCTGTTTGAAGAACATCCGGCGCTCTACTCAACTTATCGTATGTTGGAAATAAAAGAACATTATGAATATACGGATAAACTACAGATCGGTGTTTTGGACCTGACTAAAATTGACCTTGCCACAGAAGAAGACAAGGCATATAATATTCATGAATGGGCAGAGTTGTTTAAGGCGCAGACCTGGGAGGATATTAAGATGCTTGCAGCAAAAAATCAAGAAATCGATGATGCGGCAACCACGATATATCAGCTCACGGAAGATGAGCGTATTCGTCAGCAATGTGAGGCGCGCGAGGACTATCTGCGCCGCCAGAAAGGGATGCAGAATTTGCTTGATCGACAGAAACAGTTGTTAGATAAGAAAGATGACATTATAGCGGAACAGAAGCAGGAAATAGAGGCGTTACAAAAGGAAATAGCCAAGCTGAAAAAAAATATCTCAGGTACTTGATCCCGGGGAGAAGAAAAGCTCCATGGAATTGTCAGAATTCATGCAGAATGTGGTACCTAAAAATCAGGACAATAAAATGGCATTCCGGACGGATCCGGGATGCCATTTTTCTTTTCAAGAGGGATTGAGAGCCCAAAATGTATGCCGATCAACATTTTGGAAAGTTACCGCTCGATCCGGATCGGGGCGGTATTCTCGCGTACCGTATCGGCAGTGACGACGATCTTCTTTATATTGTCTAGGGATGGAGCCTCAAACATGGTTCGCATCAGGATATCTTCGATGATCTTGAGCAGCGCTTGCACATAGGGTGCTACAATGCCATTCAAAGAACACTATCAAACAAGTATGACGAATAATAAATCTGTGATGCCGGGCAGGAAAAAATAAACGGCAGGCAACCTTCCAACACGGGGATCGGCATAATAAAAGGGCATTCCGGACGGATCCGGGATGCCCTTGCTGTTATTATTGTGAAGCTTTTTTAGCAAACCGGTGCGATCATGACACGGCCGGTACCGCGGTATACATTGACGAGTCCTTCGCCGGAAGCAGCGGAGCCCAGCAGGGACTTGGTGGTCTTTTCCACGGTGAACTGCAGGCCGGAGGACCATGCGATGGCCATATTGCCGTCGATCTTTAACTGATCGTTATTCAGGTCGACCACGATGATCTCGGATGCCGGAACGGGGCTTTCCAGTGCGATCACGCCGTTTCCGAACAATGCGCAGTTAAACAGGCCTTCGCCGCCCAGTACAGCGGAAGAAAGGTTGCTTCTGGGTACAACGCGGGTATTAACGGTACTCTCGCAAGCCAGGAACAGGCCATCTTCGATCACAATCTGTCCGCCCCAGTTTGCCAGGTCTTCCAGAATGATATGCTTGTATGTCGGTTCCAAAACCAGGGTACCGGTGCCCTCGTAGCGGGGTTTGATCGCGGTCTCACCGGTTACTTTGCTGCCGACAGCTTTTTTGAGCAGGTCGCCGGCGCCGTGGACATCGGCAGCAGCATTGATCCCACCGATCATCAGCTGCATAGCGCCTGCCTGTACGACTACAGCATTGTTGTTCAGTTGTGCGATCAGCTGGCGTTTGCGTACATTCATCTGTGCGGCATAGTAAGCGCGCATTGCGGAATCGGCAGTCACGGACACATCGTGGTCATATTCCAGTACGGAAAACATGCCGTTCTGTGCCACGATCTTGCGTACCTGGGTTGCATTGAGCAGATTGGTCTGGATCATCTTTGTTACCTCCTGAATTATAGAATTTTGTAAATAACCCAATAAGAAATACTATCGTAACTACAAGTTTACAAGCCGCAGGTAGCATTGTCAAGCGGGGATGATGGTGCTATAATGCAGAAAAATCGGGATGTATGGGTATCGAAAATGAAGGATCCGCAGAAGAAAATACAAGGGAAATGGTTTGGATATGGTGCGGCGGCGCTTTCGCTGGCAGGAGCGACTTTTCTGTCCTTTGGCTGGCCGTTCTTTCATTTTATCACCTATGGCGGAAAGAAAAAACAGAGTAAGCAGGTGCCTTCCGGAGCAGGTGAGCGAAAGAAGTGGTTTCGTTTAAAACACACGACCATCAATCATCCGAAGTACAAATACGAAAAAGAGTATAATGACACGAAACTCTGGTGCGAAGCACAGACGATGCAGGACCGGTATATTCAAAGTACCGATGGCTATAAACTTCACGCATCTTATCTGCCTGCAAAAGACGCAAATCGTATCGTTCTGTTAAGTCACGGTTACCGCGGAACCCGCTTCGGAAGCATCGCGCACATCGCACCGTATCTGCACGAGCATCAATGCGATCTGCTATTCATTGACCAGCGTTGCTGCGGGGAGAGTGAAGGTGAATATATTACTTTCGGCGCAAAGGAACAGTTGGATATTCTCGGATGGATACGAAAGATCAACGAGAACAATCCAAAGAAGCTCCCCATCTATCTGTACGGGCAGTCCATGGGAGCGACATCGGTTATATTGGCGGCCGGCCATGAATTACCGCAGGAAGTAAAAGGCGTGATCGCGGATTGCGGTTTTCATTCGATGAAACAGCAGCTGCGGGATATTGCATCCGGCTGGTTTCATCTGCACTATGTGGAACTGCTGTTGTGGCGCGTGGATATCTTCTGCCGTTTGATTGCCGGTTTTTCCATGAAAGAAACCGACACCACCAAAGCATTGCAGGAAAATCAATTACCGATTCTCTTTTTCCATGGAGAACGGGATACTTATGTATGGCCGGAGAACACATGCAGAAATTTCGAATTGTGCCATGCACCGAAAGAGCTGATGATGGTTCCCGGTGCAAGACATCTGTGTAGTTCCTATGCTGCGCCGGAGCGTTATAAAAAGAAACTGTCGCAGTTTTTCCGAAAATGCGAAATGAGTCATTGACTCAAACTTCCCATCTTTTTA
>CAMJAP010000107.1 GCA_946403625.1 uncultured Lachnospiraceae bacterium | reverse complement strand
TTTTCTCTTTCCGCTTCCAGTTCTCCTTTATCCGACTGATTCCACATCCGTTCGGAGATCTTTTCACTGTATTTCACTTTTCTTTTCCTCTCTTTTTATATTTTCCGTATCAGCCCGGACCAGCCGGTCTGCCTCCTCCCTGTAAAATCCTTTATTCATATCGGCTTTTTGCTTCTTGATCCGGGGAAACACTATGCATTGTTGATATTTACATTGATCTCCTTCATGATCTCAACCACTTCTATATCACCGTCTACAAGCACTTCTACGATGGGCTCCTGCCCGTCATCTTTGCCCCAGTTCTGCCAGTATATCTCCGCACGTTTCAGATTTTCTTTTTCATCAGCAGTTCCGTCAAAACACTTGCAGGCATCACCATAGAACACTTTTCCCTTAACTCTTATCTTTGCTATACCATATACGGGACGTCCCAGCTTGACGAAGTATTCTGCCCACTGTTCTGCCTCTTTATACTCACGGGATACATACAACGCAGCCATACGTGATGGATACTGAGGATATTTTTCCTTCCTGATCTTTTCCAGGGCAAGCTCACGGAGAGCTACGTCAGTATGATGTTCAAGCTCAGTTCCTTCATACTTCTTGGGATTCTCATAGATATCCTTAACCGTATCCATCTCTGTTTGAACGCGGTCATACACTCCGTTGGGATGAGCCTCGTCCACAGTGAAATGCTCCCCGGCAGTTTTGGGCCTGTCCGATATCACATGATAGAAAATATCACGTTCTCTTTGAGAGGAATAAAAACAATATACCTGTTCCTCCTCATCATAGATATCTTTATACTTCCTGATATCATTCAGTATAAAGCCGGAGCTTTCCGCGGTCTTTTGTGACACCTTATTATCTTCAAGAATAACAGCTGCTATCTCATCTTCGTTATAATGCTCGAAGAAATATGGAAGGAATGCTTTTACAGCTTCGGAAGCGTAACCCTGGTTTCTATATTCCTTTCCGATAAAATAACAGATACCTATCTTTGCTGCATCCTCATAATATGTGGTCCCTACAGATCCGATAACTCCTCCGTCTTCCTTTAAGCATACGGTACTCGCGATATAATCCACTCTCGGATCGTCTTTCTCATCCAGTTCCTTCGCTTCCTTGATCCAGTCACCGATCCATTCGGAGCAGTTTTCATCAAAACCTACCTCTGTCAGGCTCCCATCCTTCGCCATTTCGGCAAACACTTTTTCGTCCCCTCTTTCTATGGAACGAATGATCAGTCTTTCACTTTCTATACGCATTTTTCTTTCTCCTTATTCATGTTTATACAGGCGCGTCTGTTCCGGCTCATCATCTCCCTGCGCCATACAGTAGAATTCCCACCCGTATCGTTCATAAAAGCCCGTATGGTCTGTCACGAGATACAACGGCGATACTCCATGCGCTCTCTGGTCTTCCACAACATGGTTGAGCAATTTCCCTGCGATTCCTCTGCAGCGGTATTCTTCCTCCGTATATACCGCGCAGACATTCGGTGTCAGATCCTTCCTGTCGTGAAAATCATTTTCGATCACACCGAGACCACCAACGATCTTGTCCCCGTCTAAACACAGATACCAGCCGTATTCCGTTTCTCCATTCAAATAGGCATCCATACATTCCAGATACGCTTCCGTGGGCACACCCCATTTCTCATGAAACCACTGTGCCGCTTTCTCTTTCAGTTCTTTTCTGTCTCTTAATACTACAAATTGTAATTCTTCCATTTTTCTTTCCTCTATACTTTCTTACAAAACTTTCTTCATATATCTGCCGTACTCCATATCACGCAGAAACTGATAGCCGCACTTTTCATAAAGCGCATTTGCTGCCGCATTATCCTTTGTCACAAAGAGGACACTCTCTGCGCAGCAGGCTTCTCCGGCAGCTTTTTTCCATCAGGCTCAGAGTTTCCGCCGCATATCCTTTTCTGCGATAGTCCTCAAAGATTTCAAAATCACAGATGAAACTTTGTTTCACACCTTCCGTCATTTCTTGAAGTGTCCAGATAAATCCGATCCACGCATCATCATCGCGTCGGTGTATGCTCATCAAATAATTATCCACCGTTCCGAGCCCGTCCGGAAGCATATCCGCCAATTCATTTGCGGTTTCCTTCTCTGCTTCTTCGAGTGACATATGCTCTTCTTCCATCAGTTCCCGCACATGATGTTTGAAACTGCGATCATAGAATATCTTATATTCTTCCGGATCCATTTTTCTGAGTTCGATTCTTTTCAAATCCTTTGCCAGAAACAACAGCAGGTCATCATCATTCACGCAGGGCGCATACTGCTCCAATTGTTTTCCCTGATACCACACACCGCTGCCATCCGGGATATATCCGCGTTTCGCATAGATTCTCTGCGCAGCGCCGTATCCGGAATGCACTCCGACAGCCAGGTACACATGATCCGCAATCTTCGCCGCTTCACTCTCAACGACATCCAGCACCTTATTGCCGATTCCTTTCTTATGCAGGTGAAAGAAGGTCGTGAAATCATTGATCTCCGGCCAGCCATTCCCGACAAAAGGCCCTTCCTTCGGTGCCAGCAACAGCGTACAGATCCCGGCTACCTTTCCTTCATATTCCGGTACAAATACCAGCCGCTTTCCTTCTTCCTGATCTTTGAAATAATTTTCATAAATTTCCATCTGCGGATGCCAGTCATAGGACAGATAGGTATCATAATAGATCTTTGCATCCTCGCGTATCATACTGCGTATCCTTAGTTTTCCTTCTTCGTAATATACTTTCATTCTTTACTCCTTTTCAAAAGTTGCTATTCACTCTTGCGAAGCTCCATATATACAAATCGCTCCGGATCTTCTCCCATTGCGATCACATGCTCCGGCATATCCTTACGAACAAAGCCCAGTCTTTCATATAAGGCTATCGCTTTATCATTTGCAGGATGCGGATCCACCCACACGGTTTCTGCACCGTTTTTAAAGGCTTCTTCAATAGAATGCAATAATGCTTTGGTCGCGATCCCGCGTCCCCTGGCAAACCCAAACAGCTTAATATCCATCGCAGCACTATGACTCGCTTCATCAATCTGATAATGCGTCTCACCACAATATTTTCCATCCTCAAAAATAGAATAGTGGTTTCCCATAGGCCTGGCCGCAATGTGCCTGTCCAGCCATTCCCGAACGCCTTCTTCGCTTTCCTTCAGTCCTCCGGGCCAGATATATCTCATTACGTCTTCATCCGCCCAAAGACTCTGTATGTTTTTTATGTTATCATGTGTTGATTCTTTTATTGTTACCATAAATATCCTCCAAAAAACTTTAAACTAATTCACACACCATTATGAATTCTTCCTCATTCTGATCCACTGTTACAAATCCGGTCTTTTCATACATCTTAACAGCATAGTTTGCTTTCTGTACCGCAAGTGATGCACGTTTATAGCCCTTAGTCCTGAGTAATTCCAGCATCTCACGCATAAGTCTTGTGCCTGTTCCCTGTCCACGGTATTCTTTATATAGTGATATTGCAAAAGACGGAGTATCGTCATCCACATGGCCATAATCGTTCATGGTACGTGTCCATACTGCTCCGACAATTCTTCCCTCAGCTTCGGCGACAAGACAATTGTCTGCGCTTCCCTTTCCGAAATCTTCATAATAGATCTTCAGTTCAGGCAACTCGATAATAGAACGATCAGGCGGCTCAACTCCTTCCGGGATAAAGATAGCCTCATATAAAAAATCTTTTAGGATATTTTCTTCATCCTTTTTCAGTTCTCTTATCTTCATTTCGTTCCCTCAGCATAAAGCTTTTACGATCTGCTCTGCGCATTCCTCTGCCGAATATTTACTCGTATCTGCCTGCAGAGCATCCACTATCGATGTTTTTCCCGAACTTGTCACACCATTTAAAAATATTATCTTTCCCTTATTCATTTTACTTTACCTCCTATATTCCAATTATTCACCCACGGCTGACAACCCATTTACCGGATTATCAGACTGTCCTTAAACTCCTCAAACAGCTCGTGGGTATACTCCTTCTTTCTATCGGAATCCCTGACAATGGCCCACAGTTTGGCGGCTGCTTTTAATCTTTCATCAAAGATACTCGTGGATTCATCTTCGCAGAAATCATGCACGAATTTATTCCAGCGAAGCTCGGTCTTATCATAGGTTGCATAGGTCTTCTTTCCGTAATAAATATCCAGAAGATCACCCAGGGTAAATGATTCGTCGCCGCTTTCCTTTACCGCCTTAGCGGTGGCCACCATATCCACATTGAACTTGAACTTCTCTTCTCCCGTCTGTTTTGAAAAGAACTCACGGAATCTGTTCCCGAAAGTAAAACCGCACTCGATAAGACCGGTCTCCAATGTAAGCTCGGTAACAACAGCCTTCCTTTTAGCAGCTTTCTTCTTTTTCGGAAGTATCTTCTCTCCTGAAAAATAAGCTTCAAGCACTTTGAGCAGTTCTATCTTGCTGCCGTCTGCTTTAAGACCGTGCGCCTTGCAGATCTTTATCAGTTCTTCCCTGTACCAGTAGTACTTAATGAATTCCTCGTATGTTTTAAAACTTTCAAATTCCGGTCTTTCCATATTCTCCCCTTCAAAGTTGTCATCCGATGGCGGTTCTTAAAACTCCTCGCTCACAAAAATATTTTTTTCTACAAAGACACGCATCAGCATATTTTCATTACCATTTACGGTGACATCCTTCCGAAGCATCGCCTCGTCAAGATTCAAGCAACCGACTGCCATTTGGCCCAGGGTGCGCACATTGAGTTCCATGTCCGCCTTTGCTTTTTTACAAGAGCGCACACCATCTGCCCGCACGCGATAGGTAGCATTATTCTCCGCGATCAGTTCGTCCGATATACGGATAGTAAAATCGCATTCCACAGGTTTGCGGATCACTTCCAGAAGCTTCTTTGCATTGATCACGCGGATCATAAAACTCTGGCTCGGTTCTTTCTCGATATCGTATGCATTCGGTGACTCGATGATACGGAGCAAATCGATCCCTTTAGGTAATTTCAGTTTGATCGTCCCGTAATCCGCTTCAAACCTGGCCAGGAATCCGAGGATTGCCTCAAAGCCTTCCCGGCAGGTCCATGCACATTCGTCCACATTCAGAATGGCTGCAGGATCGTGTCTTATATCTGTAAAGATCACATACGCCACCGGTTTTCCCTTGCGCTTCATCACATAAGAAAACTTCCTGTCAATGTATGGCTTGTCCACCTTCAAGTGATTTTGCATCTCTTCTTCCGTCCGGGCCAGTGCCAGATTGAATTTCGATGCAAAGCAATCGTATATCTTCTTAAACTCCGAAACACGGTCTCCCGGCTCCCATTTTTTCACTTCCCCGTCAAAATGGTACCGGCAAAGAAGTCCCGGGCGCAAAGAATATGTATTCCACGCGGTCAATACCTCGTAGCCCTGCTTGCGATAGAATTCATGCTTAAACGGATACAATGTAGAGATCACTTCTCCGTCTTTGTATGCTGCCGGCAACAATTCCCGAAAGATTTCTTTGATCGCCCCCTGATCACGATACTCCGGCAAGGTTGCCACCGCACCGATGCCGCCTGCCCGGATCGTCTTTCCGTCCAAATACAGATCGTACTTATGATTCAGGATCCTTCCCATCAATGTTCCCTTCTCATCAAAGGCGCCCCAGTCCTCTTTCGTATCCGCTTCGTATTTTTCGCGCTCTGCTTCCGTATCTTCGACTCTCATATGAAAGCAATACACTGCTGTCATATATGCATCGAATCGCTCTTTTCCTTCCAGTTTTTTTATGATCATTTCTGTTCTCCTTATTCCTTATCTTCGCTCTTCAGGTCCTTGCCTTAAGTGTGTACGTTGTTCCCCAGCATTTCAAAACTTCCACATCGGCAAATCCCGCTGTAAGAAGTGCTTCTTTCTCATGCTCCACCGTAATCGGCGTATCATAATGATAAAACTCCTCTTCCTTCAGTCCCTGCTCCTTCCTTAAACGCAACAGCTCGCTTCGGAAAAAGTTTTCCTGTTCCTCCAACTCCGCAAAATAATCCGTCAGAACAAAGTATCCGCCTGGCTTCAATGCTGTCTTTAAACGCCGATAAAGCGGTATCTTCTCTTCTTTCGAAAAATGATGCAACGATTCTACCGACACCGCAGCATCGTATACACTTTCTCCAAACGGAACCGTAAAGTACGAACCGCAGATCAGTGTTAAGCCTTTCTCCGGAAATTTTGCCTTCAATTCCTGAAGCATTGCTTCCGTCAGATCGATCCCGGTGACTTTGGCATACGGATTTTTCTTATAGTATTCTTCCAGTTCCAAACCGGTTCCGCATCCAAGATCAAGAACCTTTGCTTTTTCGTTTTGTGGCAACAGCGCTGCCGTATATTCATAAAACGCATCTGCTCCTTCGATCGTCGTTCTCATATGCTCATCATAGCCGTCTACGCGAGCCGTAAAAAAGTCATCCATTTTTTCTAACATTTTTTCCCCTCCTCAATGACAATGTTTTCGATATCATATTGTTTCGACTGCAGTATCACAGACTGTTCCAGGAAGATCTCCTTAAGGATCTGCAGTTCCAGTTTCTTTCGGTGTTCCAGGTGTGCGATCAGTCCGTCGAAACCTTTGATATTATATTTCTTACTCCACGGGCATGCTTCGATATACGCCATCATCAGCGGAAACCACATCTCATTCCCGTCATTATCCACTCGTTCCTTCCGGATCACATTAATACTCTCTGCAATATCCTCTACTTCGAGATATACAATGCAGAAACTCTTATCTTTGATCACTTCCGCAAGGCGACTGTAAAATACAATGATCTCTTCGTCGCTCATCTCATAGTACAAGATCTGACTCTCAATGATGTTCTGAAACATGGAGCATTCAAAGATCTGCTCCTCACCGTTCCAAGCCGCATATCTGGACAAGATGATCTGTTCAAATTCCTCTCTGCTCACGCGACCGTTATAGATTTCGTATTGTTCCAGATCCTTATGAAAGCCCGGAATATCTGTGATGATCCTGGTATAGGTAACGATACGCTTATCCTGTTCCATATGGGTGTTGGCTTTGATCTCATCCGCGATCGGTGCATATTTCTGCAACACACTGTCGTACTGCTCTTTATTCATATAGGTGCACCACGCCAGTTCCACAGGATTGTAATCGCCTTCGCGGAACACCTGATACTGCAGTAGTTTTTCTGCAAGCCGATTAACAAGAGTGCTCTTTCCTGCCCCCTGGATACCTTCGATATAATAGTTCATGTTTAACACCTCCTCTATAAAACACCTCATCCGCCCTTCGGGCACCTTCCCCCTCAAGGGGAAGGCAAGGAATCCCCCATCCTATTGCTCTGTTGAAAAAGTTGTCATTATGAACCGTCCCCGATGACAACTTTATGAGAGTGCCTTCTCATATAGCCGGTCGGTTCCACCACCGTAGTTCAAAATATCCTTTATGTATGAATAGCCGTACTTTTCGTAAAGACCGGTATGCTCACTTGGAATGTAGGTTTTGTCAAATCCCTGCAGCTTCGCATATTCTTCAGCGTAGCGGATCAGTGTTTCGCTGATATAATGACCGCGGTATTCCTTTTCTACAAAGACACACGATATCCACGGAAAGATCTCCGGCAAAGGATAATAATCTGTTTTAAATATGGATGTCATACCAACGATCTGATCGTTTACAACCGCTGCAAACATAGCCTCCCAATCACAGAATGTCCATTCACGGATCAATTCCGCTATGTGATCTCTGACTTCCGTCCAAGAACAGTTCTCTACGAAGTGCAGGAATCCCTTGGCGAATTCTGTATCCTTTTCTACTTTTACGATTTCTATTTTCATCTCATTTCCCCCTCATCAGGCAACCCTCGGATGACAGCTTCCCCCGATACCGGAGGAAGCCTTTTAAATCATCTCCCAAAAACTTTGCTACTGTGTCAGCCCAAAATGCTTTGCCGTCAAATCCACTGTTTCTTCTACACCTTTATTGTCCTTACGGTCCACAAAGAAGTATCCGCTTTCACGCACATCAATGTAATATTGTGCGTTCAACGACAACAGTGTTTCATTACAGGTTGCCTTCGCCACTTCATAATCCGTTGCACTGTGAATAAAATCCGAAAAGCCCTGATGATCCGGACGATTGCAGTATTGATCCACAATATCTCCCGGTTTCTTCAACATAAACGCCATGCACGCCGGATCCGTATAAAGCTTCGCCTGGTCCAGAGTCAGATGACAATCACATATGATCTTTTCCTTCTGCGAAAGCCGCATCAGATCCAGCAGTACAAAATCCAGCTGTTCACGAGTATTCTGCAAAAGCCAGTTTCTGTACTCTTCTACGCTGCGTCCAAAAAACTCATCCGCATCACGGAAAGACTTCTTCATCGCCGGCTGAAACTGTGCATTGGCAATCTTCTGGTGATCTTCAAAACACTCGTCGATGTCATACACCGTGATGCCGTATTTCTTTCCCAGTGCACGTGACACCGTCGTTTTGCCTCCGCACGGTGTACCTGCAATAAAATATACATTCTCCAAATATGCTTTGATCACATTATCCTGAATAATCATTTTCTTATTCTCCTTTTTCTGATAGTTTCTTTCATGTTTGCGATTCCATTCGGTGCATGAAACTATCTCCACAGTTTCATGCAATCAATTCATTCTCGTTCTCATCACCATTGCTGTATACATTTTCTTATCCTTTCCAAAATATACTTTCCACGCTTATTACACCTCATCCGCCCTTCGGGCACCTGTCTCGCCTGCCGGCTCGGTCCGCGCTAAACGTGTGCCACTGGCACACAGCGCCCTCAAGGGGAAGGCAGGTTTACTTTAGCGTTTCCACTCCTTCAATAACTTATATTATTCTTAATCCTTCCTCACTCAGCCGGTACACTTTATCGCATACCTCCGACAGATATTTTCTGTCGTGCGATACGCTGATGACCGCACCGGGAAATTCTTTTAACATCCTGCGGATCACCGGTCCCGACAACGGCGAAAAGTTTCGTGTCGGCTCATCCAAAATGAGTACATTGGCACCGGACATACTCAGTTTCAACAGTAATACCTTTGCTTTCTGTCCGCCGGAGAGTTCCCGGATGGGATGTTCCATCTCATCTGCCGTATACTTCAGCGAACCGAGATATGTCCGTATTCTCGTTCGTTCCTCTTTGTCTCCGCTGTGATCCAGATAATCCACCGGTGTCTCGTCCAAGTCCAACAGTTTCTCATAATCCTGCGGCATATACTCTGCGTGGATATCTTCCCTCGCAAGCAGTTCCTCCGCGATCTGCGTGAGCAGTGTGGTTTTTCCGCATCCATTCGTTCCGATAATGCCGATCTTTTCGGAGCCGCGCACTTTTAATACCAGATCGTTTGCCAGTACTCTGCTGCCGTCTGCCGCTTTCAGTTCCTGCGCTTCGTATTGCAGTACCCACTTGCCTGACGGGATCGCACTGTTTTTATCGCCCAGTTTAAAGAAGATCGCTTCCTCCTGCTCCGGCATCTCGGTCATATTCTCATCTTCGCGTTCATAGCGTTTTTCCAGAGATTTTACATTCTTCATCTTCTTTTTCAGAAGTCTGCCGATACCATCACGTTCTGCGTGTGATATGCCATCCAACGCAGCACCGACGCTCTGTTCCAGCCTGCGGATCTTTTCGTCACGGATCTTTTTTTCCCTTCGTTCCCCGAGTGCGATCTGTTCCTGTTTTTCAAATGCATTCAAGCGCTCTTCCACGTACTGCCGGTACGGAACATTTGCTACGGTATGCCGGCATTTTGTCTTCCTGCGGATCTGTTCAAAATGGATCACGCGATTTGCCGTATGCTCGATCAGCGTTTCATCGTGTGAAATAAACAATACCGCGTGTTCCCAACCGTTGATCAGCCGCTCCATCAATTCCAGCGTTTCGATATCAATATCATTCGACGGCTCATCGAGAAGCAGTATGGTCGGGCTCTCGATCAGGATACGCATCATCTGTGCTTTCACCCGCTCCCCGCCGGATAAAGTCTGCATCGTCTGCTCCCGATAGAAAAACTCCTGCTCCACGCCGAAATCCTTCGCCAGTTTTGCCAGTTCCTTCGGTGTCTGATCCGCAAAAAATGAACTTTCGAAAAAATATTCGCAGACCGTCTTTCCCTTATCTGCTGCCGGCAATTCCTGCGGAAGATAGCCAAGCTTTTCGCCGCCCAGCATCTTTTCCCCGGAGCCTTCGATATAATCCTCCACCAGTTCCGGATCCACGATCCATTTCATCAGCGTGGACTTGCCGTTTCCTTCTTCTCCGATCATCACCGCGCGATCGCCATCGTTCAATACCAGCGAAAAATCTTCCAGGATCGTGCGCAGATCTTTTTTATGCACAAGTGTAATATTTTTAATCTGAAACATAAGATCACCTTCTTCCAAAGAAGCCGCAGGCATCAAAAAATGAGTCTGTTTTGCATACGCAAAAACAGACTCATACAAAAATCAACCCTATATACAAACAGGATAGATGGCATGATAATCCGGAAAAGCGTACACAAACAAGCTGCACATAACCTGCAACTTCCAAACATATCGTGTATACCTAAACCAAATTATCTAATACGCATTTCTACACCTGTACGCGAATCCGCGCCCTTTCTTTTATACAATTCGAATCTTATCACACGGATTTTGTACTTGTCAAGTAGCAAAATCCGTTACTATCGCTTAATAGAAATCATCG
>CAMJAP010000106.1 GCA_946403625.1 uncultured Lachnospiraceae bacterium | reverse complement strand
GCCCCCGGTTTCCCGTTATCTGAAATGGGCATCCAATCTGTTGCACGGAGATATGGGCTCTTCGATGATCTATCGAAAGCCGGTGGCCGATGTGATCGCGGAACGCTTTCAGTTGTCTCTTGCATTGATGGCCGTTTCGTGGATCCTCTCCGGGGTGATCGGACTATTCCTCGGAATGGTACTTGCGGTATACCGTGGACGATGGCCGGATAAGATCATTCGCACCTATTGCCTGGCGCTGGAATCTTCACCGGCGTTTTGGATCGGGATCTTATTGCTGCTGCTATTTTCCGTAAAACTAAAACTGCTGCCGATGGGACTGGCATCGCCGGTTGGCGTGGCGGTGGCCGATGCGTCGCTTGCGGATCGTATACGCCATCTGATCCTGCCGGCACTGACACTGGGACTGACGGGGGTATCCAAGATCACACTGCAGACCGGAGAAAAGATGCGACAGGTATTGGATAGTGATTATGCGTTATTTGCCAGAGCGCGCGGTGAGAGTGTATGGCAGATTGTATTTCGGCATGGACTGCGTAATATCATGCTTCCGTTTTTGACATTGCAATTGGGATCTATCAGTGAACTGTTTGGCGGATCGGTACTGGCCGAGACGGTGTTTACCTATCCGGGACTGGGCAATGCAACGGTACAGTCTGCTTTAAAGGGAGATATCCCGTTGTTTATCGGGATCACGATGTTTTCTGCGTTATTTGTATTCGGCGGCAATCTGCTGGCAAACGTGTTATATACGGTGGCAGATCCGCGCATCCGGGAGGGAATGGAAAAATGAACCGTCGTACACGAACGATCCTGATGATCGTGTTATCGTTTTTGATCATAACTGTTGTGACGATCGCCGGAGCCAAAATGGATCCGGAAGCATATGCGCCGGCCTTTGCGGAAAAGAATCTGGGACCGTCCGTGACGCATCTGTTCGGGACGGACTGGATGGGACGGGATATGTTCACCCGTACCGTAAAAGGACTGTCGGTGAGCATTTTCATCGGACTGTTAGCCTCGATCTTTTCCTCCGTTGTGGCACTGTTTTTGGGCACCTTTGCCGGTGTCTTCGGAGGCAAAGTATCAGCGGCGTTTAACTGGATCGTTGATCTGTTTACCGGCATTCCGCATCTGATCCTTTTGATCCTGATCTCCATCTTGCTGGGAAAGGGAGCGAAGGGTGTAGCCGTGGGAGTGATCGTAACCCATTGGTGTTCCCTGGGACGTATCGTTCAGGCGGAGATCCTGTCTTTGCGGGAATCGCAGTTTGTCCATGCATCTTATCGGTTCGGACATTCCAAAGCGTGGGTGGCGATACGGCATATCCTGCCCCACGTGCTGCCGCAGTTTTTGGTTGGTATGGTGCTTATGTTTCCGCATGCGATCATGCATGAGGCTTCTATTACTTTTTTGGGATTTGGCCTGCCGGCGGAACAACCGGCCATCGGGATCATTCTGTCGGAATCTATGAAATACCTGACGACGGGAATGTGGTGGCTGGCGGTGTTTCCGGGGATCTGCCTGCTGGCGATGGTGGTTTTGTTTGAGGCACTGGGAAGTAATCTGCGCTTATTGCTGGATCCGTATCATGCGCAGATGTAAAGAAAAAGATCGATTCGCAAGAGTTATCAATTTGGAGATAGTATGAACGAGAACAGAGAAACGATCCTGGAGATCCGGGATCTGTCCGTGGGATTTCGTATGTATGATCGCGGGCTGAAACAATATGAATTGAATATCATTCGCAAAATGGATCTGAAGCTGCACCGGGGAGAATTTCTGGCAATCGTAGGAGCCAGCGGCAGCGGAAAAAGTGTGCTGGCCCATGCGGCTTTGGGTTTGCTTCCGGACAATGCGGTGCAGAAGGGAGAGATGATTTATTGCGGGGAGAAGCTGGACCGGAAATTGCGCAAAAAGATCGTCGGCAGGGAGATGATCATGATCCCGCAGTCGCTGACTTATCTGGATCCGCTTATGAAGATGGGGCGGCAGGTGCGGGGATTGCATGGAACAAAAGAGCGCCAAAAGGAAGTGTTTGAAAAATACGACCTGAAGCAGTCCGTATCGGAGATGTATCCGTTTCAACTCTCGGGTGGGATGGCGCGTCGTACCCTGATCGCAACAGCCCTGATGACGGAGGCAAAACTGATCCTGGCCGATGAACCCACACCGGGACTCAGCGGGGAACTGGCGCAGGAGACCATGCAGCAGTTTAAAGGTCTGAGTCAGAGCGGCTGTGCGATCCTGATGATCACGCACGATATTGAACTGGCGGTAAACTATGCAGATACGGTGGCGGTATTCCGGGACGGCGAGATCGTGGATGTATGTGATGCAAGTGCGTTTCGGGAGGGGGCAAAGACACTGACGCATCCGTATACACGCGCGCTTTGGGAAGCGTTGCCGCAAAATCATTTTTTTGAAACCATACCCGCCAAACCGACGGAACCAAAGGTATTGTTGGAATGCAGGGGTGTTTCGTTTCGCTACGGGAGAGGCGATTGGATCTTAAAGCATGTCAATCTGCAATGTATGCAGGGAGAAGTGGTGGGACTGGTCGGGCCTTCCGGATACGGAAAGAGTACGCTGGCGAGAGTGCTGGCAGGGTATGAAGCAGCCGACGAAGGGGAAGTGCTCTGGAAGGGCGGTGCGCTTCCGAAGAAAGGTTATCATCCGATCCAGATGATCTATCAGCATCCGGAAAAGGCACTGAATCCGCGATGGAAACTGAAGCAGTCGCTGTGCGAAGGATGGGAGCCGGACGATGCATTGCTGGAACGTCTGTGCATCAAAAAGGAACTGTGGCAGGAACGCTGGCCGAATGAATTGTCGGGAGGAGAACTGCAGCGGTTTTGCGTGGCACGCGTGTTGGGGCCGGAAACGGAATTTATCATCGCCGATGAAATGAGTACGATGCTGGATGCGATCACACAGATGCAGATCTGGCAGGTACTGTTGGAAGAAGTCCGAAAACGCGGACTGGGCATGCTGGTGATCACCCACAATATGGCACTGGCAAAACGACTGTGTGACCGTATCCTCGATCTTTCGGAAATGAATTGAGGGCACCTTTTATTTGTGTTAAAATGACAGAAGAATCTGTTGCAGCAAAGAAAAGGGGGTATTTCAAGATGCAGGATTATGCAAAATTGTGGCTCGGATACACACCGAAAAAGAATAACCGCGGATGCGCGGAATTGCGAAAGATCCGTCTGTCCGGAGCACCGGAGAGTGATCGTATCGTGGGCAATGCCGTACGGGAATTGCGAAACGGTTTTAAGGAAATGCTGGATCTGGATCCGCAGATCGAATATGGACCGGTTGGTACCGGGATTGCGGCTAAGTGCGGCGCGGATCTGCAGGAGCGGGAGACCTACAGCATCGCCATCGAAAACGATGTGCTTTCGATTGAAGGAAAGAGCGCAACGGCGATCCTCTACGGTGCCTTTGATGTGCTGCGTACCATCGCTTGCGAGCAGAGTGTGACGGAGGTGTATGCTGCGAAGAAGACGGTGCGTCCGTCCAATCCGCTGCGTATGCTCAATCATTGGGACAATATGGATGGCAGCATTGAACGCGGCTATTCCGGAGAATCCTTCTTCTATGTGAATAATGAGATCGTGATCAATGAGCGCACCGAATATTATGCGAGACTCATCGCATCCATCGGGATCAACGCCGTCGTGATCAATAATGTTAATGTAAAACAGGCAGCTTCCTATATGATCACCGACCGGTATTTTGACAAACTGGCACAGCTGGGCGAGATCTTTGCGGGCTACGGCATCGGGCTGTATCTGTGTCTGAACTATGCCTCCACCATCGAGATCGGCGGACTGGACAGCGCTGATCCTCTGGATGCAAACGTGATCGCATGGTGGAAGGAAAAGATGGCAGAGGTGTTTGCGCGGATCCCGACCTTGAAAGGCTTTTTGGTCAAGGCGGATTCGGAAGGCCGTCCGGGACCGTTTACCTACGGCAGAACCCAGGCGGACGGTGCCAATATGCTGGCCGATATCGTGGCGGATTACAACGCGATCATCATCTGGAGATGCTTTGTCTATAATTGCAGACAGGACTGGAGAGATAAAAAGACTGACCGTGCAAGAGCCGGCTATGATAATTTCATGCCCATGGACGGCGACTATCATGACAATGTGATCCTGCAGATCAAGAACGGCCCCATGGACTTTCAGATCCGCGAGCCGATCTCGCCGCTGCTTGGTGGTATGAAAAAGACCAATCAGATGCTGGAAGTGCAGATCGCGCAGGAGTACACCGGCCATCAGATCGATGTGTGCTATCTGATCCCCGAGTTTAAGGAGATCCTCGGATTCCAAACCTATTGCAGTGAAACGGACGATACCGTGGCGGATATCATCAGCGGTAAAACTTTCGGCAGCCGCTATTCCGGTATCGCGGCCGTGACCAATACCGGAAATGATTTTAACTGGACCGGCAATTATCTGGCGGGGGCAAACCTCTTTGGGTTCGGTCGACTGGCCATGGATACCGGTCTGTCCGCAGAGCAGATCGCGGAAGAGTTTGTGCGTATGACGATCTCGGACGATGACGAGGTGGTAAAAGAGATCGTCGGAATCCTGTTGCCGTCCAGAGAGATCTACGAGCGTTACACCAGTCCGCTGGGCATCGGCTGGATGGTACAGCCGGCCACTCATTACGGCTGCAGCGTGGACGGCTATGAATACGATCGCTGGGGCACCTATCACAGAGCGGACCATCTGGGCATCGGCGTGGACCGTACGGACAAGGGAACCGGATACGCATTTCAATATAACGAGCCGAATGCGTCCATCTATAATGATCCGCAGAAGTGTCCGGATGAACTGGTATTGTTCTTCCATCATCTGCCCTATACTCACGTGCTGCACAGCGGCAAGACGGTGATCCAGCACATCTATGATACGCATTTTGAAGGCTATGCGCAGGCACAGGAACTGGCGGCCAGATGGGATGCGCTGCAGGGCAAGGTGGATGATGCGATCTTTGAAAATGTCAAAGAACGTTTCGCAAGACAGCTGGTCAATGCAAGAGAGTGGTGCGATCAGGTGAATTCCTATTTCTTCCGAAAGAGTGGTATTCCGGATGAAAAGGGAAGGGAGATCTGGTAAAGCGTATGAGCGAACAGGATTATCGAAAAAACTCTCATGATTATTGGGATGCGATCTATCAGCGTTCCGGCAATACTACGGAATCGGTTAAGACCGACGACTGGCTGGATCTTTTTGCGGAGGTGATCGCGCAGGCAAAAGAGCCGGTATTGGATCTGGGCTGCGGCGGCGGTAACAATACGAAGTATCTTTTGGGAAAAGGAAAACAGGTGATCGCCTGCGACCAGTCGGAGAAGGCGATCGAGGACATACAAAACAACTTCCCGCAGATCACGGAGGCAAAGTGTTTTAATATGCTGGACGGGCTGCCCTTTGCGGATGCTTCGTTTACGGTCGTGATCGCGGATCTGTGCCTGCATTACTTCACCGAAAAAGATACGGATTTTCTTCTGGGCGAGATCGCGCGTATCTTAAAACCGGGCGGGCATCTGATGTTTCGGGTCAATTCTATGAACGATGTCAATCACGGCGCCGGAGAAGGCATCGAGATCGAACCGCACGTGTATGAGACAAAGAACGGCACCCTGAAGCGTTTTTTCGTTGAGGAAGATATCAAACGGCTTTTCGGACGCTTTGCGATCGAATATTGTCAGGAAGAGATCATGAGTCGCTACACGCTGGAAAAAAGACTGTTCCGTGTGTGCGTGAAAAAAATGTAAAAAATTTTGAAAAGGAGAAAACCATTTCCCCGGCTGAGGCGTATTATATGCAAAGACGTCTTTTACGGAGAGTTTGAGTAATGACACCGGACCTGAAGGAAATATGCAAAAAATACGGAGACCGCTTGTATGCCGCGGCATTCAGTATATGCCGGCAGCAGCAGGACGCAGAAGATGCCGTGCAGGAATGTCTGATCCGTCTGTATCGCAGCGATACGGAATTTGAATCGGAGGAACATTTGAAAGCGTGGCTGCTGCGGGTGACGGTCAATGCCGCAAAGAGCATACGACGAACATTCTGGAACAGGAATCGGACATCTTATGAAGAGTATATGGACAGCCTCGGATTTGAGGATCCGTCCGACAGATCGTTAATGGATGCCGTTCTTGCACTGCCGGAAAAATATCGTATCGTGGTGCATCTGCATTATTACGAAGGGTACCGGACACGGGAGATCGCACAGATCCTGGAACTTTCCGAAAATACCGTAAAGACCCGGTTGTTCAACAGCCGGAAGATACTAAAGGCGAAGCTGGAGGGATGGGAAGATGAATAAAAATACACAACGCTACCAAAGGAGTTTTCAGAACCTGCATCTCTCCGAGGATTTCCCGGAGCGCGTTGAGGCGCAGCTCGGGAAGGAAAGGAAGGATAAGGAAATGAAGATCAGTAACTTTGCGCGTGCCGCAGCAGTGATCGGTGCATGTGTGGTGACTTTGGGAGCCGGAGGACTCTGCTACGCAGCGGATGTTTGCGGGATCCGTACGCAGGTGGGCGTATGGTTGAACGGACAAAAGGTGATGGTAGAGGCCGATTCGGAGGAACGCGGAGCGTTTAACTGGGAAGATGCCAACGGAAACACCGGGGCGTATGGAGGGAATACCTTCGATGAGAACGGTAACGAAATGTGGTTGAATGCCGAGGAACTGGCGGAAGTGATCAATAACGATCCTTCCCTGCGCAAGGTAGGCGATCGTGCAGTACTGTATTATAAGAATCTGTCCTTTGATGTGACGGACCAAATCCGTGAGGACGGTACGATGTATGTACATATCGAAGACCCGCTCAATCCGTATACCTATATCAACTTTGATGAGATCGCGGAGGATCATTACAGCGGATGGACGGATGAGGTTCCGGAAGAAGGGATCGAATACTACGAACTGGATGCTACGGGGCTGACACCGGAGGGTACTCCGGCACCGAAGCGCCAGGAGGGAGAAATAAGAGCCTTTTGCGTAACCGCCGGAAAATAAAGAGATTTTAGCCTATGGCTCGTTGCTGATACAGCAGCGGGCTTTTTTCGTTGAAAGAAGGTTTCGGAGCAAAATTGTCTGTATTTGCTATTCAAACAAGAGCAAGTTGTGTATAATTTATACATGATAACATAAATTGCTGCCGATGCGTAAAATGTTTAAAATGTTTAACCATCAAGCGCGAGAATGCTTAAATCAGCACCGTTACCCGTTGTTAAGAAAAATAAAGGAGATGTTGGATATGTACGACGAAAAGACAGTTTTTGGGGAGTGAGTATCGAGCAGAGCCTGGAAGAACTGGACGAAGAAGATTAGGAAAACGAAGAACGGAAGTAATGAAAAAAAGTAGATGGGGCTTTATTCTCGGATTGATCACATTTTTGGCGCTGTTAACCGGGATTGCCATAGCAGGTCTGTCGAAGTTGGCAGAATCGATGCCGCAGGAAAGCGCGGAAAATATGCCTGCCGTTTCGGAGGCGGCTGCAATTGAACCGACCGATGCGGTATCGGAAAAGGATACGGAAGCAGAGAAAGCAAGTGAGAGTGTTTCCGAAAATACCATAAAAGAAAATATGAGTACCGTTTTCGGGGATAATGTGGAAGCAAACGAAGGCGTTGTATCTGAAAATGCGGTATCCGAAAACAGCGTTTCGGAAAATAGTGTTTCGGAAAATTCGGTAACTGTTTCGGAAAATGCGGTAACGAATATCGTATCCGAAAACGCAGCAAGTACCGTTGCGGAGAAGATCGCAGCGAATGAAATGTCGCAGACGGAACTGACGGATCGACAGGCGCCGTGGATCTTGGATGTAAACACTACGCCGCAGGTCAAGGTGGGCGATACTTTTGATGTTCACAAATATATGGGGTACGCCGATGATGTGGATCGCTCCGTGGATCTTCAGATCGAAGGCGAAGTGGATACTGCGGTGGTAGGAGAATATCCGATACAGATCACCTTGCGCGATGATGCGGGACATATAAACTCGCAGAAGATGACCGTGCAGGTAGTCGAGGAAATATCCGGCGGGAACAGCAATCACCGGACCGAAGCGTTCGCGGATTTTATAAGTCGATACAAGACCGAGGAAACACTGGTCGGGATCGATGTTTCCAGATGGCAGGAGGATATCGATTTTGAGCAGGTGAAAGCAGCCGGCTGCGAATTTGTGTATATGCGCATCGGCGGTTACGATGACGGCGAACTCTATACGGATCGCTACTATCGCTACAATATCGAGGCGGCCAAGGCCGCAGGATTAAAGATCGGCATCTACTGGCATGCGGAGGACAGCACGGAAGCGGAAGTCAGGGCCAGTGCCGCGTATCTGCTGAAGATATTGGACGGCGAGGAGATCGATTATCCCATCGCGTATGACTGGGAAGACTTCCGGCATTTTGAAAACTACGGGATGAACCTGTGGGATCTGAACCGCAATCTGGATGTCTTTGTGGAAGAGATCGAAAAAGCAGGGTATCGCGCATGTTTATATAACAGCAAGTATTATCTGGAAAACATCTGGACCAACGAAGCAAACCACCCGATCTGGATGGCAAATTACACGGGAACGACGACCTATCAGGGAGAGTACTTCCTGTGGCAGCATTCCAATACCGGACGGATTGACGGGATCAAGGGCGATGTGGATCTGGATGTGCTGTATCTGGACAAGATAACAGAGATCATGGAAGGCACGGCACAGCATGGACGCAAGGGCATGCGGTAAGGAGAGGTATGAGTAAAGCAAGTGATCCGATTCAGATCAATCATACGGTTGTAAAGAATCGTCTGACCATGGCGCCGACCGTGAAATTTGATTATGCCGGGCCGGACGGAAAAGTGACAGAGAAACACATTGCGCATTATCGCAAAAGGGCTGCACATGGGTGCGGCCTGATTTGCGTGGAAGCAACGGCAGTAACGCCGGGCGGCAGATTTGCAAAGAACCATATGGGACTTTGGGAAGATGCGCAGATCGACGGACACAAAGCGATCACGGAGGCATGTCACGAATACGGCTCAGTTCTGCTGATCCAGCTGAACCATACCGGCATTACGGCCAATCCGGAATGCGGACCGGCGATCGGACCCTCTGCGGTAGAGACCGGGTATCCCAATACATTATCCCAAGCAATGAGCATCGACGAAATCCACGAGATGCAGGATCACTTTGTGCAGGCGGCCATCCGTGCAAAGAAAGCAGGGTATGATGGTGTGCAGCTGCACGGTTGTCACGGGTATCTGATCAATCAGTTCATTTCGAAAAAGACCAATTTGCGAACGGATGCATACGGCGGCAGCGATGCGAATCGCGCAAGATTCGGTGCAGAAATCCTGCAGGCAATAAGACAGGAGTGCGGGAGGGATTTTATCCTTTCGGTACGGACCGCCGGCATCGAACCGGATGTGGCTACGGCCATAAGGATTGCGGAAGAGTATGTCAAAGCCGGTTGTGATTATCTGCAGGTATCCACCGGTATCGAATGGGAAGAGCCCACGGTACAGGATGAGGAAGGACATTACAACAAATTCTGTTCTCTGGGCGTACGATTCCACGAGCATTTCAAAGGACGTATACCGGTATCCTGCGTCAACGGTATCAACACCCCGGAGCAGGTGCAATACCTATTGGAAAACGATCTGACCGACACGGTGGATCTGGGACGCGCAGTACTTGCGGATCCGGCCTTTTGCGAAGCGGTCCTAAACGGGGCTCTCTTCGTTAAGTGCCTGGATTGCCCACGCTGTCAGTACGGTCCGGGGATGCCGCACAAATGCCCGGCAAAGTTAAAAATGGAAAAGGAGTAGCATATGACGGTAGAAGAGATCCGAGAGAAGTTACGACGGAAAGCAGTGATTTTTGAAACCGGCGGGTTTCAGCCGGAGAATACCATCGGGGTAAGCTGGATCGGTGCGATCAAATGGAAACGACCGGAAGACGAACTGCCGAAAGATAAAGACGGCGTGGAGATGCTGCCGTTGGCGATGATATTTACGGGAAACCTGGAGTATGTGCCGGAGGAGATTCGGGATGTGGTGCTCTGCAATGTGTTTATTTCGCCCAATATATACGATCACCTGATAGATATGGAAGGCTATTATGCAGTGCAGACATACACGACGCTGGACGGGCTGGAACCCTGCTCGTGGATCAACGGGGAGATCAAGGCATTCCCGTTAAAGCCGCAGTTGGTGGAAGATGATTTCCCGATGTGGGATGGTGGCATGGATGCGGATATCGAAGATGAAATCTGTGCCATGGAACAGCGTGGAGAGATCGACTATTACGAGGATATCCAAACGCAAAGCTACAGTATGCATAAAGTGGGCGGCTATCCGGCGTATATTCAGTCCGGAGGCTGGACGAAAGAGTATGAATTCATCTTCCAGATTTCTTCGGATGAGAAGGCGCAGTTGAATATCGTGGATAGCGGAAGTTTTTATTTCTTCTACAGTACGGAATTGGGCAAATGGGATATGCAGTGTGATTTCTTTTAGAAAACAGATCGACAGGGGAGATAGCGTGATGCGTAGCGAACAAGAGATGATGGATCTCATTCTGGAAACAGCGAAGCAGGACGAGCGGATCCGGGCAGTGTATATGAATGGTTCCCGAACCAATCCGGATGCACCGAAGGATATTTTTCAGGATTACGATATCGTCTATGTGGTAGAGGAGACGGAATCGTTTATACAGGATAAGGAATGGATCAGGCGCTTTGGTGAGATCCTCTTTATGCAGTATCCGGATGAATCGCCGTATTTTCCGATTGATAAGGCAAATTCCTATGCATGGCTGATGATCTTTACCGATGGCAATCGTATGGACCTGACCGTAAAAAGCATTCCGCACGCCAAGGAAAATGTTTTGGAAGACCGGCTGTGCATCGTGCTTCTGGATAAAGACGGTATCCTGCCGCCGGTTCCGGAGGCTTCCGATATTGACCATCGGGTGAAAAAGCCGACGAAGGAACAGTTTGCTGCAACCTGCAATGAGTTTTGGTGGTGCCTGAACAATGTGGCGAAAGGCTTGTGGCGTGAGGAAGTAACTTACACGCAGGATATGCTGAACTTTGTGGTGCGGAAGCAACTGGAGAAAGTGCTTTCCTGGAAGGTGGGCATCCTTACGGACTATTCGGTGAGTGTCGGAAAGTCCGGGAAGTATCTGCATAAATGGCTTACCGAAGAGGAATGGAAAACGTATCTGAATACCTACAGCGGAGCAGATCGTGTGCAGATGTGGAAGGCAGTAGATACGATGTGCGACCTGTTCGAAGAAACAGCCAAATGGGTAGCGGAGAAAAGCGGCTTTATCTACAACACTACCGAGGCCGCAAACAGCCGGCTGTATAT
>CAMJAP010000105.1 GCA_946403625.1 uncultured Lachnospiraceae bacterium | reverse complement strand
TAAGCTGCGGAACGGTCTACCTTGGTGCAGTCCTTTCCGGAGAAAGCGCCGCCGCCGTGTCTTGCATAACCTCCGTAGGTGTCTACGATGATCTTACGTCCGGTCAGACCGGAGTCACCGTTCGGTCCGCCGATAACGAAACGGCCGGTCGGGTTGATGAAGATCTTGGTGTCTGCATCGACCATATCTGCCGGCAGCACCGGATCCAGTACATATTTCTTTACATCGGCATGGATCTGCTCCTGGGTTACATCTGCTGCATGCTGTGTGGAGATAACCACTGCCTCCAGGCGCTTTGCCTTACCGTTTTCATCGTACTCCACGCTCACCTGGCTCTTGCCGTCCGGACGCAGGTAGGAAAGTGTACCGTCCTTGCGCACCTTGGTCAACTGGCGGGTCAGCTTGTGTGCCAGCGCGATGGGATACGGCATATATTCTTCGGTCTCGTTGGTTGCAAAACCGAACATCATACCCTGATCGCCTGCGCCGATGGCTTCGATCTCGGCATCGCTCATCTTGTTTTCTTTGGCTTCCAGTGCCTTGTCTACGCCCATTGCGATATCGGCAGACTGCTTGTCCAGTGCCACGATCACACCGCAGGTATCGCAGTCAAAGCCCTTGTCCGAATGATCGTAGCCGATCTCACGGATGGTCTCGCGCACGATCTTCTGGATGTCTACGGATGCCTTGGTGGTGATCTCACCCATAACCAGTACCAGACCTGTGGTGATCGCGGTCTCGCAAGCCACACGGCTCATGGGATCCTGCTCCATCAGCGCATCCAGCACTGCATCGGAAATGTTGTCACAGATTTTGTCGGGATGTCCTTCCGTCACCGACTCGGAGGTAAATAAAATCTTCTCTGCCATCTTTTTGTCTCCTTCTTTGACTTGATGTGTGCCAAGAAGTTCTCTTTCGGATTTAGAAAAATCGCCCAAATGCTCCGCCTGCGGTAGCCAATAAAAAAACCGCTCTTCGAAAAGATAAGCGGAACATTACTAGGCTGCTCCTCTTATTGTTCGACTAAAGGCTGACTCCGGGAATGTCGAGTCCTTGCCATCTCGCTCAGGTTGGCACCTTCCGTGGTAACGGGGTTGCCGTGGCTTCACAGGTCCTATGTACCTCCACCACTCTGAATAAGAGAACTTCCGATATTTTGTTGCGATACAAGTCTACAATAAACATCCCCCGCTGTCAAGGAGCGATTGCATTTTTTTGCTTTCTTTTGTATAATAAACCTATCCGGATTCTTCTCGAAACCGGATCAGTTTTTGACTATCGGCTCCGGGGGTTATTCAATGAAACACGTCAGGACGGATGTATTGGTGCCGGGAATGGTCGTCGCAACCGATGTGATCGCCAACGGCAAACAACTGGTTTTCCCCAAAGGTTACAAGCTGACCGATCGTGCCATCGCGCGTCTGGATAGTTACAATATCAGAACTATCCGTATTGAAGATCCCGTCGGTATTGAAGTGGAAGAAGTCCCGGAAGACGAGATCGTTAACGATATGCCTACCGCAGCCTCCATGGATTCCCTGATGTCTGCTTTGAGCGGACTGGGGCTGTTTGATGAACCTTCTGAAACTCCGGAAAATTCCGATGCTGCAACCGAATCCGGGGAAGCTCCCAAAAACAAAGAGGCGGAAAACACCCCCGCTGCTGTTTCGGCGCCCGCAAAAGAAGCCCGGCCGGAAGTCACCGTCACCAAACCGGAGGAACCCTCCCACTTTGAAAAACTCAAAGTCAGCCGGGAGTTTCAGGCGTTCAAGCAATCCTTTACCAAAAATGTGGACGGACTGCGTTCCAATCTGAACGAGATCGTAGAGAAAAACACCCCCATCAATGTGGATCATATGATCGGGGATACCATGCAGATCATCAGCGCCCAGGGCAGCACTTTCGGCGTATTCGATATGCTGCATAATATGCGTGACTTTGACGACCTGACCTATGCCCACAGCATGAATGTGGCCATGATCTGCAATGTCTTTGCCCGCTGGCTGCGGTTCAACGAAGAAGATGTCAAGCTCGCCACCGCCTGCGGTATGATGCACGACATCGGCAAGCTCAAGATCGATGACGCCATCATCAAGAAACCCGGCAAGCTTTCCGACGAGGAATTCCGTATCATCAAATCCCATCCTGCGGAAGGCTATCGCATCTTGAAGCCGCAGAGCATTGATGTGCGCATCAAGCTGTCGGCGCTGGAACACCACGAAAAATGCGACGGAACCGGCTATCCAATGGCCCTGACCGGCAACAAGATCGATCCCTTTGCCAAGATCGTAGCGATTGCGGACAGCTATGATGCTATGACCGCCAACCGCGTTTATCGTGAGGGAATGTGCCCCTTCAAAGTGATCGAGATCTTTGAGGAGGACGGCTTCCAGAAATATGAAGTGGGCTATCTGATGAAGTTTTTGGAAAATGTGGTGAATACCTATATTGATAACCGCGTGATGCTCAATGACGGGCGCATCGGCACGGTCCGCTGGATCAACAAGCAGCGGATGTCCAAGCCGATGCTGGAAATGGCGGACGGCACGTTTTTGGAGCTTGCCAAGGCGCCGGGGCTGAGGATTGAGAAGATTCTGTAAATAGTCAGCCCGGGTGCCCCTCATCCGGCCTTCGGCGAACAGTCCTGCTAAACTCGCAAGCTCGTTAAACAGGAACCGGTTTTCCCCCCGGAGGGGGGAAGGCAGGAAAACACCGCGATTCCCATTTTATACGACACAAAAAAAGGATCCGCTCAGGATCCTCTTTTCATGTCATTATCTATTCCACCGGCTGATGTTTTATCTGCTTATGCCAGTTTCAGTCTTGCTTTCTTTAATTCCTGCTCGCTGCTGACACGTTCGATACGAGCGCCCAGGCCGCGGAGCTTTACTTCGAATTCTTCGTATCCGCGCTCGATGAAGCGGGTATCTTCCACGATGGTCTCACCCTCGGCTGCCAGTCCGGCGATGGTCAGTGCCGCACCTGCACGCAGATCCGGAACCGAGATGCTCGCACCGCTGTAGCGGCTCACACCGGAGATCACGGCCATATTGCCTTCTACCTTGATGGATGCGCCCATACGAACCAGTTCATCCACATATTTAAAACGATTTTCAAAAATGCCTTCGGTCACGATGCTGGTGCCCTGTGCCAGACCAAGTGCTACCGTGATCTGCGGCTGCATATCCGTCGGGAAACCGGGATACGGCAGGGTCTTTACCTGTGTACAGGTGAGTGGCTCCGGAGCGGATACCCGTACTGCATCATCATATTCCGTGATGTGACAGCCGATCTCGCACAACTTCGCCGTGATGCATTCCAAATGCTTCGGAATAACGCCGCGTACCAGCACATCTCCGTGTGTGGCTGCGGATGCCAGCATATAGGTACCGGCCTCGATCTGATCCGGAATGATCGCATAATCGGTGCCGTGCAGTTTCTCCACGCCCTTGATACGGATCACATCGGTACCGGCGCCCTTGATGTTTGCGCCCATACTGTTCAAAAAGTTTGCCAGGTCAACGACATGCGGCTCTTTGGCAGCGTTCTCGATGATCGTCTTGCCGCTGGCCAATGCTGCTGCCATCATAATATTGATGGTCGCGCCGACCGATACTTTATCCAAAAAGATATGATTGCCGCGCAGTTCCTTTGCTTCGGCCGAGATCGCGCCGTGCACGATGCTCACCTTTGCGCCTAGTGCCGTAAAGCCCTTGATGTGCTGGTCGATGGCACGTACGCCGATGTTACAGCCACCCGGCAGGGGTACTTCCGCCTGACGGTTCTTGCCGAGCAATGCGCCTACCAGATAATAGGAAGCACGGATCCTCTTGAGATATTCATCCTCGATGATGCAACTGTCGATCTTGGAACCGTCGATCACAACCACATGCTTGCTCTGACGTACGATCCCGACACCGATGCGCTCCATTGCTTTTAAAAGTACGTTGCAGTCCGTTACATCCGGAACGTTCTCTATTCTCACAGGGTCATTGGTCATCACCGCTGCTGCCAGGATCGCAAGAGCTGCATTTTTTGCTCCTCCGATCTGCACTTCTCCAACCAGCGGAGTACCGCCTCTGATCACAAATCTGTCCATATATGCTCCAATCAGTTCGCTACACCACAAAATATATGTAGCTCAAAATATCGTCCACATTATAATGCAAAATGCGGCAAATGTCAAAATTTTTAACTAAGTTGACATAAATTTAATACAGGTTAACATACTTTCTCGGATCTACCGGAACACCTCCGATGCGCAACTCAAAGTGGAGGTGCGGGCCCGTACTGCGTCCGGTGGATCCGCTGGCCGCGATCTTTTGTCCCTGGTCCACATGCTGTCCCACCGAGACGTAGATCTTGCTCAGATGTGCATAGCGCGTCTGTCTGCCGTCGGCATGATCGATAAAGATTACATTACCGTAAGCACCGCCCCATCCGGCAAAGGTCACGGTACCGCCGCACGAAGCCCATACCGTCGTTCCGGTCGGCGTCTTGATATCCACACCCTTATGATAGGTGCTGGCACCGGCCGTCGGCGCGGTTCTGGGTCCGAAACCGGAGGAAATACGCCCGCCGGCCAGCGGCTTGATATAGGAAGGCGGCACCTGGGTACCCACTTCGATCACCTTGGCCACAGCCTCCATTCCCACTTCTTCGTACAGCACTTCCTTGGACAGTTCTTCCCCGTTGCGTCTGGTGATCTGTGCCACTGTCTCGTGATAGCCCGCAGAAGGCTGCTGTCTGGTTACTTTTTTATCGGTATACCAGCTGTTATTGTAGATATATTCCGTCGGCAGATCAAAGATACGGTCATCGCGGCATACCTCGGTCCAGATGACGGACAGCTGCGGTTCCGGTACCGTAATGATCAGTTCCTGATCCACACGGATGATGGAATTCTCATCGTCCAGTTCGTCATTCATCGCCACGATGGCATCCAGCGGCAGCCCCACCTTTATGGAGATCTCCGAAAGCGTATCGCCGGACTGTACTTTATAGATCTGCTGCTGTTCCTGCTGCTGTGTCAGTTGCGCCCGGGCCGTCTCATAATCCAGCACCTGCGTCTCCGGCAGATAAGCCTCCACCACCTCGATCCGCTCGGAAAAGCCGATGTCGGTAATGCCGTACACATAGGCATCAAAGCCCTGCGCACCTTCCGTTCCGGAAAACTCCCAATTCAGCTCCGATTCCGTTACGGCACCTGCACCGCTATGTTTCAGTACTGATTCCTCGGCAGCCTCTCCCGTACCGGCATGCACGATCTCCGGCACCAGTACATTCAGCTCCCGGTTCATATCCTTGACCAGATTCACACGGAACGTCTTTTCCGTATCGTATTCGCCGATGGTCTCCTCCAGCATCCGTCTGGCATCCTCGGCGCTCTTTACGCTGACGATACTGCTGCCCACTTTGACGGAATATGCCGGGTGCAGGCCGTTTTCCTGCTCTTTTTGTATCTTCTCCATCATCCGGCTTTTCAGCAGTTCGTCATCATCCACCTCTCCGGTGATCATCTCTTCCCCTTCGTAGGTAAATTTCGGGATGTTGACCAGCGAAATGCCGTCCACGCCTGCCGCGTATTCCCGCCGTACCGCACGATACAGATCCTCGGCATGCTGCGGGTCCGCCACTTTTCCGATCATCACTCCGTCCATAAACACCGTAAAGCGGTTGTAGCCTTCGGCGTGCCACCAGCGGATCGGCGGCAGAAAGACGAAAAATAAGGCTGACACCCACAGTGCCACCCTTATTTTGGTTACGGTTTTGATTTTGTGTATTCTGCTGCTCATCAAGTAAAAACTGCCAATTCCAAACACCGTATCGTTCCGCGCAATGCTCCGAAACGATACGATTCTTTTTTTTATTTCAAAATTCCGAAGATCTTCAGTACCATCAGTACCAGGTTTGCTCCGCCCACGATGGTGCTTACGATCGCCCAGGCCTTCACCTTTGCCACACTGCTTGCTACGCTCTGATTGCCGCTGTCCATAGACTCTCGCTGCTTGTCATTCTTCTCGTTAATGACCGCCTGCACGTTACGGTATACCTTTACGCTCTCTTTGTGCATAAAGTCTTCCGTCAGTTTGAAACGCTCTTCCAACTGGCGCTTGTCTTCTTCGATCCGTGCACGCTCTTCCTCTTCCTTACGCGCCTTCTCTTCGGCGTCATCGCGACTGGTCAGGGTCGAGTTCATTCTCTGCAGGATGCCGATCAGCTCCTTGTTATCCTGCTTCAATCCGTAGATTGCCGTATCCAGTGTGGATTTGAGCGCATTCCTGCTTTCATCCGATGCGCTCTTTACATTCCGCAGGTTGGTTACCAGCTCCGAATGTCCGGATAACAGCTCGGTAAGTGCCTGACGGATCTCGTCATCCCCTTCGTGTACCTGCGGCTGCATCTGCTGCTGTTTGATCTCGGAAATGCCCGTCTTTGCCTTCTCCAGAGAATCATAGATATCCTGCAGGCCGGCCTTGGTATCGTTGCCGATGCCTTTCAACTCTTCCAGGCAGCCCTTGCGCTCATCGTTGGAGGTACGCAGATAGAACAGCGCTTCCTTGGTATTCTTGCCGTCCTGCTGGATTGCAGCGATCTTTTCCAGCAGTTCGCCGTCGGTCGGCTCCTGCTGTTTCGTATAGATCTGCTCGGTCTTTTCCGTCAGTGTCTGCAGTTTCTCCAGCACATCGTTCTGCCGGTCGTTTTCTTTCAGTGCAGCAACCTCTGCCGTGATCCCGCGCAACTGCTCTGCGATCTCCGACCATTTGCTTGCTTCCTGCAGACTCTCCACCTGTGCGGATACCTTCTGCACCTGATCGGTAACATCCGTACGCTGCGCCTGCTCTTTCAAAGCGGCGATGCCGGCAGATACCGCCAGCAGTGTCTCTGCGACTTCGGTATTCTGTGTCTGCTCCTTCAATGCTGCGATCTCGCCGGAAACATTCTGCAGACGATCCGCAACCTCTGTATTCCTGTTCTGTTCCTTCAGTGCTGCGATCTCGCCTGCCATACTCTGCAGCTGATCCGCAACATCCGTTCGCTGTATCTCTGCCTTCAGCGCGGCGATTTCGGCTGATACCGCCTGCAGTTTTTCCGATACATCGTTCTTCTGTGTCTCTTCTTTCAGGGCATCGATCTGCGCCGTTACTCCCTGCAATTTCTCTGATACATCGCTCTTCTGTGTCTCTTCCTTCAGGGCATCGATCTGCGCCGATACTCCCTGCAGTTTCTCCGACACATCGCTCTTCTGCGTCTCTTCCTTCAGGGCATCGATCTGCGCCGTTACCGCCTGCAGTTTCTCCAGCACTTCCTGCGGTGCTTCGGCCGGCTTCTGCTCTTCCTGTGCGATCTTGACTTCCGTCACCTGATCGGACAGTTCACGAATGGCATCCATCACTTCGCGGATCTCATCGTTATTGCGGCTGCTCTGCAATGCCGCCACCGCCGATGCTACGGATGCAATGCTTTCTTCCGTGGTGGTATTGGACTGCTGGATTGCAAACAGACGATCCTGAATGGCGTTATCTGCGGTTTTCAGTTCGTCCAGCAGATCCTCCTTGTTGCCTTTATTGGCCGATTCCGCGGACCGGATCGCATCCAGAAGCTCCTGGTTGGAAACCTCCGGTGCCTTAAATGCATCCGCGTTGAAACGGATCGCCTCTTCTTCCTTTTCCTTCAGGCCTTCCACCTGTTCGGACAGTTTGCGCAGGGCATCCAGTACTTCCGCGCTTTTTTCTTCTTCCTGCGCGATCTTTACTTCCAGTACCTGATCGGACAGTTCGCGAATGGAATCCAGCACTTCCTGGGAAGCATCGTTATTACGGCTGCTCTGCAATGCCGCCACTGCCGATGCTACGGATGCGATGCTTTCTTCCGTAGAGGTATTGGTCTGCTGGATGGCAAACAGACGGTCCTGAATGGCATTGTCTGCGGTTTTCAGTTCATCCAGCAAGTCATCTTTGTTGCATTTATTGGACGATTCGATTGCCCGGATCGCCTCCAGGATCTCCTGATTGGAGATCTCCGGCTCTGCAAAAGCATCCGCGTTGAAACGGACTGCCTCTTCTTCCTTTTCCTTCAGTTCTGCCACCTGTTCGGACAGCTTACGCAAGGCATCCAGTACCTCCTGCGGTGCCTCGGTACGCAGATTGGCTTCCTTCAATGCAGCGATCTCGGCCGATACTGCCAGCAGTTTCTCGGAAGCATCGTTCTTCTGCGTCTCTTCCTTCAGGGATGCCAGCTGTGCGGATACTTCCTGCAGTTTATTGGTGGCATCGTTACGCTGGGTCTCCTCTTTCAGCGCCGCGATCTGCAACGAGATATCCCGCAGATTCTCCGAAACGGCTTCCATCGCCTCGTTATCGCGATCCTTATCCTCTTCGCTCTGTGCCGCTGCGTTTAATTTTTCCAGAACCTCGGCGATCTTTGCGCGCACATCCTCGGCATTCGCCTGATTGCTGCGATTGCTCTCTTCGATCAGTTCCTTCAGAGATGAGATCGCTGCATTGGCCTCATCCTGCTTCACATTGCTGAGTGCATCGATGATCAGGTCCGTAGCTGCCGAGATCTCACGGATATCGCTGTGTGCCGCCGTCACTTCGTCTTTGGCTGCACTTACTTCCGCTCTTACTTCCGCGATCTGCGCATCCATCCCCTGTAATTTCTCGTTCACGGATTCGTTCGCGGTCCGCATCGTTTCTGCCGATGCCTGTACCGCCTGCAGGGAAGTCTCCAGGGAGTTACGTACATCCTCCGCCATACGCTCGTTGGACTGGCGCATCTCATTGGTCGGCTGCTGCAGGGACTCTGCCAGGGTACGGGCCATGGTCTCATCCATGCTGTTGATGGCTTCGCTGACTGCCTGGTTCACCGCCTGCTGCATCTCACGGGATACTTCCGCCGTACTGACACTGCCTTCCGATGCCTCGATCTGCAGCATACGCACTTTTTCTATACTTTCGTCCACCAGAGCATACATCTTGTCGGTCAGCTCGGTGTTTTTATAATTCAACTTCCTCATTTCCTGCAGTACAGCTTCGTAAGCCTCTACCTGATCCTGCAGGCTCTGCATCTGCGCTGTTTCCGCCTGGGAATTCGCACGGATCATGTCCTGTGCATTATACTTTTCCGCCAATTTGTCCATGAAATTATCCATCTTTTTTCTCCTTTACATGGCTGGGCGTCCTTGCTCCCCCAAAAACCCGTGTATCCGCCCGGAACTTTTCGGGCCCTGAATTGATACAAAACCTTTTATATTTTATCAAAACAGCGCTCTTTTTACAACAACGAAATGCGTCAAATTGATAAAATGGCCATTTTCTGTAAACCGGATTTTTTGTACACTTTTACCATATTCGATATGCCGTTCATATTGTTTTATCGTCACTTTAACAGTATATTTACCCGTCGTTCATATTGAGTTCATAATTTTTTACTACAATTTGAACATAGCAAACAGAACAGTGAAAAACAAAAAGACAGACAGCTTGGAAGGACAGTTACACGAAATCAGGTTTTCATAGTTTTCGTGCCCGGGTGTCTCCTAACCACAACCACCCGGGCACACCTCCTTTCTACGTTTATGATATGCAAAAAGCCCTATGCCGTGAGGTATAGGGCTTTTGCATTGTATATTTGTTTTGAAATTTTGTTGGTGAATCGATTTCGGCAGTTCGCGCTCTCTCACCACCCTGTATGCAGAATATTACAGGCGCTGCACTTCGTTATTCAAAGACAGCATCTCCGCATCGAGCTGCTCCACGATCTTGGCGCAATTGACCAGTGACTGCTGGATATGCTCCGGCGCATTTCCCTCAAACTTGTAGTAGATCTTATGCTCCAGGCTCGCCCAGAAATCCATGGCAACCGTACGGATCTGGATCTCCACCTTCACTTCCACTACCCGGTTGGACAAAAAGACCGGTACCGTCACCAGCATATGATAGGACTTGTACCCGCTGGGCTTGGGATTTTTGATATAATCCTTGGTCGCCAGCACACGCAGATCGTCCTGCGCGGTCAGCATATCGGCGATCCGGTAGATATCCGATGTAAACGAACAGATCACGCGGATGCCCGCGATATCGTTCACATGCTCCACCATATTCTCAATCGTTGACTCATACCCGCGGCTCTTGAGCTTCTTAACGATGCTCTCCGAAGATTTCATACGGGATTTGATATGTTCGATCGGATTATACTTATGAACATCCTGGAACTCATCATTTAAGATTTCCAGTTTGGTTCCGATCTCTTTTAATGCTGAATTGTAGATCAGCGTTACCTCTTTCCAACGGTCAAGCTCTTCCTTGTCAGCAGACGGACGGTATAACATTTGTGCACTCCTTTGCTCGTTCATGGCGTGCTTTCCCCTGCGCACGCCGTGCTAATCCACATATATATTATCATAGTCTCCGTCTTTTTACAAATTAGAGTTTGGCGTATATTCCCCCTTGTGATGTGGTGGTATCGTTAACCGTCCCCTAACCGATCGTCAAACTGGCATTTTGCAATCAGGCATGATATAATGCCGCTATGCGTGTTTGGATTAAGACCTGGAAAAATGCACATTTGATCAAGCAGACCACCATCGTGCGGGACGAAGAAGATACCCGGACGCATAAGGTGCTGCACGCTCTGGAGGATGGGTGCCACGAACTGGATCTGGCGGCGCCGATCTGGCTGGACAAGAACATCAAAGAATTTAAGCGTGCCGCAAAGACACGCTTTTATCAGGATAACTTTATCGAAACCATCGAATTTGATTATCTGGAGTTGCAGATCATCGAAGAAGATCTGTTTTGAAAGAGTCGTAGATCCGTTAATAAAAAAGCGCCAACGAGAATCGTCCCGATGGCGCTTTTGCTTCTGTAAATTATTCGTTTTCGGTACTTACGGGCGTCTCGCTCTCGCCGTCACGCAGCATACGCTGCATCGTTTTCCATCCCAAAGTAGCACATTTTACACGAGCCGGCATATGTGCGATGCTCTCCAATGCCGCTGCCTCTTCCAGCGCTTCGATCTCGGCCGGATCTACCGTGGATCGTACCATTCCCATAAAAGTCTCGGCAAGCTTGAGTGCCTCGTCCTTGGATTTGCCGATGATCACATCCAGCATCATATCGGCCGATGCCTGGGAGATCGCGCAGCCGGAGCCGTTGAAAGCGCCGTCGGTCACGATGTCGTTCTCGTCCAGTTTGAGCTGCAGATAGATGTCATCGCCGCAGCTGGGATTCACGCCGTTCAGGATCATGGACGGGTGATCGATATCCCCCTTGTGCGCGGGATGCAGGTTATGCTCGTTTACGATTTCTCTGTATAAATCTTTTAGTTCCATGATACTACTAAACTCCTTATTAGGTAAGCTAAATCCTGTACTATAACCCCTCATCCGGCCTTCGGCCACCTTCCCCCCGCAAGCGAGGGGAAGGCAAGGTGTCATTCCGG
>CAMJAP010000104.1 GCA_946403625.1 uncultured Lachnospiraceae bacterium | reverse complement strand
CCGCACCCTGCCAGTGTGATACACATCAACATCATTACCGCAAAATTTCTTTTCTTCATATCCTTATCCTCCTTGTCAAATTTGTTTTCATCCGACTACATAGATATCTGCTTTGTTATTTCCGGCGATTCTATACCCGGTGTCTTCGCTGCTTCCGCTATCCGCCAGCCATGGACTTTTTTCGCCATAGACAAATGACTGTGCAGGTGTCGGATCCGGTGTCGGCGTAGCGATCGGCGTTTGCTCTGTTTCCGTATTCACTTCGTCCCCCATATTCCCGCACCCCGCCAGCGTGATACACATTAACATGATCGCGGCAAATCTTTGTTTCTTCATCCCTTTATCCTCCTGTGATACATTCTCACCTCGATAATCGAGATTTATTTTTAAAAAAATATCTCGATTATCGAGAACTCAAGGTGTTAAAAAACTCGAATATCGAGTATAACCGATTTTAAAAAAACTCGATATTCGAGTTCGCTTTGTTTTTAAAAATCTCGATAATCGAGATTTATTAAGTTCATTATATCTCGATTATCGAGGATGTCAAGTAGTAAAATATAAAATCCCGGATTTTTTAGCATCCCACTTTTTTCATTCATTCTCCTCTTTACATATATACCGCAGTGTTAATTATGATCGGTAGCATCACAGTTGGATACGGTTCCCTTTGCCCAGGGACTGCCCACATCGCATCGTCCGTGATGATAGGTTTCCCGCTTCACCCCGGTATTCAGATCCTCACTGAATCCCACCGACAAGCGACTCACTCCGTTACTCATCTTGTTATCGATCATTGCGATCAGTTCTTCGATCTGTTCCTTTTCCTGTGTTGTACTTTCACTCATAACCATCCTCCGTTCCATATGCAGTATTATTGAAATACCAACTGCGCAAAATTGTAGAAACCAAGATACCAAATATTAAAGTCGTGACCGCCGCTCTTTTCCTGCCACATAAAGCTTTCGCCTTCTACAAACTGATCACACACTGCCGGCAGATTCTTTGCTGCTGCCGATGCACTGGAATACGCCACATTATCACCGGTACCGCAGATATTGTAGAAATAATAAATCGGCAAGGTGTTATCTTTCAGGATCGTTGCGGTCTTGGATGCGGAATTGCTGGTCGGCGCCGCCGAAAATGCCCCGAAATATCCGAACAGATCGATGCATTCTCCGATACCGATATTGATCGTCTGCATCCCGCCCATGGAGAGACCTGCCATAGCGCGATGCTCACGGGTGGCCTGCATATCATATCCGTCTTCGCTATACTCCGCATAGGTAGCATAATGCGATTCGATATACGGGATCAGATCATTTCGCAATTCTTCCCCAAAGCAGTAAAACGAATTATAGTCCGCATTTTTGCCGTGATCCTTTGCCGATCGGCCGTTGGGTGTCACTACGATGAACGGTTCGATATCTCCGTAATAGATCAAATTATCCATGATCACTTTTACCGTAGAGGTCGAGCCGGTCATTCCCCACTCATTTTCGTCTCCGCCGATCCCGTGCATCAGATACAATACATTATATTGCTTGCTTTCATCGTATCCGTAGGGCAGATAGATATTGGCTTCCTTTGTGATCTCTGCGCCATCCCCGGCATAATCGTGTGCCGTATAGGTAATCTTTTCTATGGTTCCGGCTTCCCCCAGTACGAAACCTTTATACTTCGCCGGGATCACTTCCGCGATCTCTGCCGTCGGTACGCGTTCTTCATTTGCATCCGCTTCGACCGGTGCGATATCTACCTCTGCGGTCTCCTGTGCAATGGCATCCGAGATACCGTCTTTCTGCACATCGCTTTGTTCCGTAGCATTTTCCTCTTCCGCCGTTTTCGCTTCTTCCGTCTCTGCTTCTTCCTGCTCTGCAGTTTCGGTTTCTTCCGTCACTTCCGCGCTTGCCTGCGTTGCAACCGGCTGCTCCGGTGCCGGCGTCTCCTGTTGACAGCCGCATAATATTACCGTAGATAACGCAACGGTGCCGAACACCAAAGCGCTTACTCTGTTTTTCATAGTTTCTCCTTAAACCGTTTCCCCCGCAATGGGAAGGCCTTATGATATATATTCATTTAGTCGATCGCGTACCTCTGCTGCTTCGCTTTCCGTAAACGGATCGTGTATTCCGAATTCATAGCGGCTGCGGGGTTTCATCAACTGCTTCACACATACCTGTGCGATCGCATTGGCACAGATCCTGCAGTCATAGACGTCTTTTAATTTTTTGTACTCTCCCCAATCCTCGTCCGGCACTTTCAATACCTGCAACAGAAAGAGGTGCAGGATCCGCGCCGCATCTCTGCGGATCATGGGTGACTGCTGCTGCGCATCGGAAAAGGTTCCGCGCAAAGTATCCGAGAACTGTTTTTGCTCTGCCGCCATCCCTGCATCCGAATACGCTTCTATGCAAACCAGAAGCATCTCTGCAAATTCCTGCATTCTCATGGCATCTGTCTTTTTCGATCCGTTACGCCTGCGGTGTAACGATCCATGTTACACTCTCGCAGGGTGCCAGCTTACGCACGCGAAAGATGCCGTCACGATTGTTCTTCGTTTCCTTCGTCCATACATCCAATACTTCAAAGCGTTTGCTCTCTGCGATCCGGCCCTTGAATGCTTTTCGGATCTGCTCGTCCGTGATCGCAAAATCGCCCTTCTGCGTCTTCTCGCTCACATTGATAAAGCTGATGGCAAATCGCCCGTCCGCTAACGGTTTTGCCAATATATCCACACGGTTGATATCGCGTACATAACTGTGTACCGGCCGGTTCATCGCCAGGGAGCAGTACAATCTTTTTGCCTGAATGCCCAGCGGATCCTGATTGATCGAGATCAGTTCACGATTGGCGATGATGTTGTACAGATCATCCCCTTTCTTGACACGGCGAAGATCCAGCCCCAGCATCAGCGGCGCATTCATCATACACCACATACTCATATGCGTACGATTCTGCGTAAGGTTCAATCCGTTCATGCCGATCATCAGCATATCCGGATCGTTCCATCCCTTATCCAAGCCGGAGAACTCCTCCATGATCACGGCCTTGTTATACTGCGATGTCACGCTGCATGTATAATCACCGGCCCAGTCTCCGTGTCCGGGATCTCCGTCATTTCCGACGCAAAATGTGATATCGTTTAAGATTCTCCAGGAATCGCAAACCTTACCCGCCCAGTTCTGCGGCTGTGTCTTACCCCATTCGCAGGCCGAATAGAGAATGTCTTTTTCCGGTGCCGCTTCCTTTAAATATTTCAACAGTTTCGCATAGGAATTCAGCGTATTCTCCTGCCGTCTGTGATTCATCAGACGGATATGATTCTCGCCCTTCTGCAGACGGATCTTGATCGCTTTGCTCCATGTAAAATCTTTTTCGCTGTCTGTCGCCGGTAACAGCGCATCAAAAATTCGTTCGTTCTCTACCGCTACCTGCAGCCATTCGCCCACACCTTCGCGTTTTCCGGTTGCGTATTCCACCAGCAGTTCCGCCTCTTCTTCCTTTTTGCTGTTCACCGTAAATACCAGTTCACTACTGCGGCTGCCGACCGGTGAATAGCGCGGTCCGGTACCGTCAAAGGTTCCCAGCCCGGTCACGAATTCACTGTTATTGACCGATGCCACTTTTCCGGTAATCTGCGCATCTTTTACCGCCGAATACTTTTTGCTGCCGATCTTGATGCTTTTGATATTCGGCGCATACACAAACCGTGCATTCTCCGGATTGGAAAAAGTCGCGTTATCGTACGGATAATAGCAGTTGTCCACTTTGAGAAAATCCACATCCCAGTCAATATAGCTGCGCGCGTCTTCTCTCTCATGTCCGCATGTACCTACGGCTGCACCGGCGCACAGATTGGTACCCACATCATTGTACATACCGAATTTCAGCCCTGCTTTGTGCAGATGATCTGCCAATGCACGAAAGCCCCCCGGGAACTTGATCTCTTCATTGGAGAGTTTCCCGTCCACTCGTTCCGGCTTGTAGCATCCGTCATCCAGCACCACATATACATAGCCCAGATCCTTCAGGCCCAGTTTGCAAAGACACTCGGCCATCTCTTTGGTCAGTTTTTCCGTATTGCCGCTGCCAAACGCATTCCAGCTGTTCCATCCCATGGCCGGCAGATTGCCCTTCTTCTTTCCGTACAAAACATTTCCGTTCGCAAACGCATCGTACGAAACTTCCTTACCGATCTTGTCCGGTTTTAACGCCATATCTTTATCCTCCTGATCGAGACTGTATGATCTCAGATTATCGATTTATTATATCATAGCAGCCCCGGAAACGCTATTGCTATTGTCGGTAAAATAGCATTTATTGGGCTGGCATTGGCCGTCACGATATGATACTATAAAAGAATCCAAAACAATCTAAAGGGGGTATTGTATGTCTGAATTAATGAGTAAAAATCCGATCATCACGAATATGTACACCGCAGATCCTGCGCCGATGGTATACAACGATACGCTGTATCTGTATACCACGCATGACGAAGACGAGCTGGTGAATAATTTCTACACCATGTATGACTGGCGCTGCTTCTCCACGACGGATATGATCCACTGGACGGATCACGGAAAGATCTTTTCCCTGGATGATATCGAATGGGCCGACGACCGTGCCTGGGCACCGCAGTGCATCGAGAAAAACGGCAAGTTCTATCTGTACTGCCCCGTACACAAAAAAGACGGTGGTATGGCGATCGCCGTCGGTGTTTCCGACAGCCCGACCGGACCTTTTAAGGATCTCGGATATCCGCTGGTCGACGAGGGTGACTGGAACGATATCGATCCTACCGTATTTCAGGATGATGACGGCAAGGTATATCTGTACTTCGGCAATCCGGAACTGCGCTATGTGGTATTGAACGATGATATGATCTCTTACGATCAGAACATCGGCATCGTAAAGATCCCGATGACTGTGGAATCCTTCGGTAAGGGCAGCCACAATACCGGCACTTCCTATGGTGAAGGTCCCTGGTTCTACAAACGCAACGGCCTGTACTATATGGTATTCGCCGGATTTGCAGAGGGCGAAAAACGCAACGAACATTTTGCCTATTCCACCTCGGAAAATCCGACCGGTCCGTGGGTATACCGCGGCGTTCTGATGGAGGAAGGCCCCTGCTTTACCAATCATCCCGGTATCTGCGACTACAAGGGCCATTCCTATCTGTTCTACCACACCGATGAACTGCCGGGCGGCAGTCTCTTCCATCGCAGTGTCTGCGTGGCAGAGTTTAATTATAACGAAGACGGAACTATTGATACCGTGGCGAAATGCAGCGGTGTGAAGGGAATCTGAATACTAAAGAAGAATACCCTCATCCGCCCTGCGGGCACCTTCCCCCTAAAAGGGGGAAGGCTTTTTAGAATTCGGAAATGCCGAGGAAACAATTATGATATTTAAGACCACCGTAGAAAATGAATCCTATTATACTTACGCATACCTGGATGATGTCAAAGTATGCGAGTGCAAGATCGATATAAAAAAGCGTACGGGAACCTGGACGATTTCCTCCTGGTATACAACAGAAGGTTATAAACACAGGGGATACGGAACACTCACCTTACAGGAGTGCCTGTCGAAAATTCATGCCGCCTGCGGCACGCCGGAAAAAGTCGAATACATCTGGAACGGTGCCAACGAATATGTACTCGAATGGTTAAACGAACACTTCGGGGCGGTCAGCAAATGCCCGATCGCGGTTCAGAAATATGCTTCCGACGATGATTGGGAATCGCATATTTACATATTGAACGCGCAAAAGTTCATCGAGCATTTTCATCTGGATCGCCCCGAAGAATCAAACTAATGCATTATAGAATAAATAGCTTGCCTCTTTATGCAAGTGCGCTCTGAATATCCTCTTTCATATCCAATACTGCAGCGCGTGCTGCATCCGCAAAACCTTCCTTACCGTAGGAAGCATATTTTTCCTGCTGGTATGCACCGATGATGCCGCGGGAAGAATTGATGATCGCACCCAGACCGTCTTCGTTAAAGAAGTGTACCAGATCTGCGCCCTTACCGCCCTGTGCACCGTAGCCCGGTACCAGAATAAAGCTCTTCGGCATCAGCTTACGCAGCACCTTGCCCTGCTCCGGATAGGTTGCGCCGACTACCGCACCGACTGCGCTGTATCCGCACTTACCGATCACTTCGGATCCCCACTCTACCACTTTCTCGCCAACCAGCTCGTACAACGGTCTGCCATCGATCAGACGATCCTGGAACTCACCGCTGGACGGATTGGAGGTCTTTACCAAAACAAAGATACCTTTGTTCTCTTCCGCACATACTTTTACGAAGGGCTTTACACCGTCGGTTCCGAGATACGGATTGACCGTTGCAAAATCTTCCTCAAAGCCGCGATACTCTTTGCCGCCCAGTACGACTTTGCCCAGATGTCCCTGTGCATAAGCTTCCGAAGTAGAACCGATATCACCGCGCTTAATATCGCCGATCACCACCAGGTCTTTTTCCTTGCAGTACTTCACGGTCTTGTCAAATGCGATCAGACCCGGGATACCAAAAGTTTCGTACATTGCGATCTGCGGCTTTACCGCCGGGATCAGATCGTATACTGCATCTACCAGACCTTTATTATATGCAAAGATAGCTTCCGCTACTGCTTCCGGCGTCTCCCCCTGCTCCTTATATGCTGCTTCCAACAGCTGCGGCGGGATCAGTTTCATGGTCGGATCCAAACCAACCACGATCGGTGCTCCTGTCTTTTTGATTTTTTCTACCAACTTGTCGATCATTGTTTTCTTCTCCTTCATTTGTGATATGTAATATTCCCCAAAACAGCCCGCCTTCTCGGCGGGCTGTCGGAAATATTTGTTTCGTTTTGCTTAAACTCCAACCAATGCCGTCTCTTCCGCAAACTTTTTGATGTTGGACGCATTGGCAAATTTGCGAACCTGATCCTTATTGACCACTACCAGTGTCGGTGCCTGACGCACTTTGTACTTGTAGCTCAGTTCCGGATTTTCCTCTGCATCGATCGGAATATAGGAAATGTTCTTCAGATATTCCTTTGCCAGTTTGCAGTTCGGGCACTGCTTCGTGGTGAACAGATAGCGTACCTCTTCCGGCTCGCTGAAGGTCACCTCGGAATTGTCATCGAACGGATTCCCCATCGTAACCACTGCTGCGGTCGGCCGCTTTAAGGAAGAGTTCTCGATATCATACTCTACACGGTTTGCATATTCCTGCAGCTTACCGTCGTTCCAGTTCTGTACCGGACGATAGTAGCCGGTGATACGGGAATAGATCTCGGTCTTCTTACCGCAGTGCGGGCATTCCTTTACTTCGCCCGGAATATAGCCGTGATCCTTGCAGATCGAATAGGTCGGTGACAAAGTGTAGTACGGCAGCTTGTAGTTTTCTGCGATCGTACGAACCAGCTTTGCTGCGGCTCTCCAATCCGGCAACTTCTCACCCAAAAATGCGTGGAATACGGTACCGGAAGTATACAGTGTCTGCAGTTCATCCTGAATATCCAATGCATCAAAGATATCGGATGTGAAATCTACCGGCAGATGAGAAGAGTTCGTGTAATACGGAACATCGCCTTCGTGACCTGCGGTCTTGATGCCCGGCCATTTTGCCTTGTCGTGCTTTGCCAGACGGAAGGATGTGCTCTCTGCCGGAGTTGCCTCCAGGTTGTACAGATCGCCGTACATTTCCTGATAATCGGACAGGCGGTCTCTCATATGATTGAGCACTTCTTTCGTAAATGCCTGAGTCTTCTCGGATGTCATATCCGCACGCAGCCAGTTTGCATTCAGACCCACTTCGTTCATACCCAGCAGACCGATGGTTGAGAAATGATTCTCAAAGGTGCCCAGGTATCTCTTGGTGTACGGATACAAGCCCTCGTTCATCAGCTTGGTGATGACGCCGCGCTTTACTTTCAGGCTGCGAGCTGCGATGTCCATCATACGGTTCAGGCGCTTGAAGAACTCGTCCTTGTTTGCGGACAGATAAGCGATCCTCGGCATATTGATGGTTACCACACCTACGGAACCGGTGCTCTCGCCGGATCCGAAGAAACCGCCGGTCTTCTTGCGCAGTTCACGCAGATCCAGACGCAGTCTGCAGCACATGGATCTTACATCGCTCGGCTCCATATCGGAGTTGATGTAGTTTGAGAAATACGGTGTGCCGTATTTGGATGTCATTTCAAAGAGCAGACGGTTGTTCTCGGTATCGGACCAGTCAAAGTCTCTCGTGATCGAGTAGGTCGGGATCGGATACTGGAAGCCGCGACCGTTGGCATCGCCTTCGATCATAACTTCGATGAACGCCTTGTTCACCATATCCATCTCTTCCTTGCAGTCTTTGTACTTGAAGTCCATTTCCTTGCCGCCTACGATGGCCGGAAGCTCTGCCAGGTCAGCCGGTACGGTCCAATCCAGTGTGATATTGGAGAACGGTGCCTGTGTGCCCCAGCGGGACGGTGTATTTACTCCATAGATGAAAGTCTCGATGCATTTCTTGACTTCTCTGTAGCTCAGGTTATCAATCTTTACAAACGGTGCCAGATAGGTATCAAAAGAGGAAAATGCCTGTGCGCCGGCCCATTCGTTCTGCATAATGCCCAGGAAGTTGACCATCTGGTTGCAGAGTACGGAAAGATGTGCTGCCGGAGCCGAAGTGATCTTGCCGGTAATGCCGCCCAGTCCTTCGGTGATCAGCTGCTTTAAGGACCATCCTGCACAATATCCGGTGAGCATGGACAGATCATGAATGTGAATGTCCGCATTGCGGTGTGCCTCAGCGATCTCTTCGTCATAGATCTCGGACAACCAGTAGTTTGCGGTTACCGCACCGGAGTTGGAAAGGATCAGACCACCAACGGAATAGGTTACGGTGGAGTTTTCCTTTACACGCCAGTCTTCTACCTTCACATAGCTGTTAACAACGTCCTTGTAATCCAAAATGGTGGATTTCATCGTACGCATCTTTTCACGCTGCTTACGATACAGAATATAAGCCTTCGCCACTTCAGTGTAGCCTGCGGTCTCCAAAACTTTCTCTACGCTGTCCTGGATCTCTTCCACATGCACTTCACCGTTTTTGATCTTCGGCTGAAAATCTGCAGTCACACGAAGTGCGAGCATATCAATGATGTCGTTGTTGTACTGCATATCCACTGCAGAAAACGCCTTCATGATCGCGTCGCTGATCTTGGTTAAGATAAACTCCGTCGCTTTTCCGTCCCTTTTGATCACACTGAACATTTCTTTCTCCCTCTTTTTGTTTGCGCCTGATTACTACTTCTTCCCCTAGTTATGTAAACCAACTTTTTGTGACACGGATCGCTCGCCTTATAAAACTGTCTCTTTCTTGTTTTCGGTTACGTTAATGCGTTTTTATCGGGTTCTGAGTCCGTTCTGAACCCGCTTTTGATGCGTGCCGCAACGATCGTGCTATGAAAAAGCTTTGGAAAAGATCGTTTACATAAGTGGCTTATTGACCGTGCACGATTATCATAGCAAAGGGGGAAATAAAAGTCAAGTGACAAACACAAGATTTATGTGAACCCATTTTTAAGAACTACCATATATTGTGGGGTTTTGTCCGAAATCAGGTCATGAAATTCTACACTTCTGACAAATTTATGTTTACCGTGTTGTCAAAAATGCATATTCTTTTTGCAGCACATCGTCAGCGCCATAGGTATCCATGTATTCTTTGAGCAATTCTGCTGCCGTGCGATAGTCATGCATATACTCATAGCAGGCGATTTCGTTCTTTTTCAGGGTCTGCATGCACGTATTGTTCTCACGGATCTCCTTGCCCTTCTGGAACGCCAATAACGCCTGCTCATAATCGCCCTGCTCCACATAGCACAGGCCCAGCTGATTGCAGATCTCGGCATCCTGATGTTCATCGGCATACCCGCCGTATACAACGGCTGCATAGTTATACTGCCCCTGCAGTTTATAGCACTCGCCCAGCAGCGTGATCAGTTCCGCATCTGCCTGTGACTCCGCTCTGGCGCCCTCCAGATAGTTGCAGGCCTGCTCATATTGACCGCCGTAATAACTGATCCTGCCCTTATCATAGGCTGCGATCTCTTTGGAATCGACTCTGAGTACCACATCCAGATACTGCTGCGCACGCTCTGTATAGCCATACTGCAGCATCTTTTCATAGACGTCGATATATAAGCCATAATCTTTTTTATTGATCTCTATGGCCTTATCAAAGTCGCCTACAGCGCCATCCACATCTTCCAGGCATAGTTTCATATTGCCGCGCAAAAAATATGCCCGCGTTTCTTTCGGCATCAGGCCAATGATCGCGTCATAGCATGAAATCGCAGCATCATACTCACCCAGTTTGTAGTAGCAGATTGCCATATAATAATTGATATCATATTCCAGATCCGTAGGTCGGATCCCGGCTTCTCCGAGTGCTCTGGTAAAGCTTCCCAACGCTCGCGCATAGTCCTTCTGTCCCATATATGCCAGACCCATACCACGATAGATCTGTTCTTCATCTTCACCGGCCATCAGCGCCTGCGTGAAGTTTTCCTGCGCAGCACGATAATCCTGCTCCATCACGGCGCTCAGACCTTTATCCAGATACGACGTCTTTTTCTGTCCGCATCCGCCCAAAGACAGCGCCAGGAGTGCTGTTCCGATTGCTATTTTCATTCTGTTTGAAGTCGTCTTTTTCATAGCAACTATTCTACAATATCTGTGTTATTTTTTCCATAGTGAATTCGTCTTGCCCTTGCCTTCTGTGCTATACTGTAATTATGAGAACACCGGACCGAATCATCCGCAGCAGGCGGAAATCAATTTCACTTGAGATCACCGGAGACGGTGAGTTTTTGGTACGGGCACCGCTGCGTGCTCCGGAAGATGAGATCCTGCGCTTTGTTGCCGAAAAACAGGATTGGATCGAAAAGAAGCTGTCCCTGACGACCAGAAACATCGGGCGCGCGCAGGAGATCACCGCCGCTCCGGGCAGCCGCATCCCTTTTCTCGGACAATTGATCCGGCTGGAACTGCATGACCGCAAGGCGATGCAATTAACGGAGATTGCTTCCCTGCAGGAGCGTGCTATGTCCTTAAACGGCGACTTCGAAGAAAATGATCCATCCGTTCTTTATCTGCCGTCACCCAGGATGCGTACTTCCGGAATCCGATTTGTAGAGGAAACGATGGACGATGATGTGCTCTGCCGTCAAAATCAAAACCTGCTGGTACAATGGTATAAAAAACAGGCCTCCGCAATTCTGAAGGCCCGTACAGAATACTACGCCGCCCTTATGGGACTTTCTTTGGATCGTGTCCGTATCTCCTCCGCCAGAACCAATTGGGGATCCTGCAATGCCAATCACGGGATCAATTACACCTGGCTGCTCATCACACTCTCGTTCTACGAGATCGACTATGTCGTGGTTCATGAACTGGCTCATATCCGCCACCGCGATCACAGTCCGGCCTTTTATGCAGAGATCGCAAAAGTGCTGCCGGACTATGAAAAACGGATCCGTGCTATGAAAACCGACCAGTGGGTGCTGGAAATCTTTAAAGATACCGGCTTC